>NZ_JHEG04000002.1:0-300000 GCF_000760695.4 Tolypothrix bouteillei VB521301
GCTAATTTTAGTATACTTTTTTTAAAAAAATCCTAAATTTTCTTTACCTATCTTAAACATATTTTTTTTAAGTATTACTTTTGCCCTCAAATATTCTTAATCTTATAATTAATTACCTAATTATAGTATTTTATATTACACTATAGACCAGTATAAGTATAGAAAAATTAAACCTTTTTTAGAACAGGGTTTCTACTTAGCTATTGTTGACCTTTAAGTATAATAACCGTACATTTACTAAAATATTCAGTATTTTCTATTGAAGGGATATTGACCTTGACGATCGCAGGAAGGCACTTATACTCAAGGAAAGAAAAAGTTTTCCTTCCCTGCTAGCTGTGCTGTCTTTAATTTTCTCATGTTGACCGAGAGGGAGAGGGGTGGAAAGGAAGGGTTGCGCGTTTTCTGTGTATTAATGCGTCCCCCAATCTCCGCGTCTCTTCCTTAAAGACGGGCGGTAATCGGTCACTATCGATCGCAACGATATAACTGATAGGGAATACCAATACGGTAATGCTCTTTAGAATCAATATTGCAACTGATTTGAGGGGAAATTGCTACTTGAGTTGGATAATCTACCCGTTTCCGCCCAGGACCAATAATCCATAGATTAAGCTTATTGACGTCTAGTGCGGGAAGTTGAGACAGTTTTTGCCAAACAGAGGAAAAGTCGGGTGATTGCTTGAAAAATGCAAAATAGGATTTAGGGCATTGAGCATCGGGTATTGAGCATTGAGGTGAAGTTCTCATGTTTTGAGTTCTTATCGGTTCAAGTGCTAAAGCAAAGCTCAACCCTAAGGCAATATCTTGATAATTTCTATATGCCATAACAACCATGAGAGAACTAGAAGGATCTTGATTCATATTCTTTGCAACTTGCTCTGGTTGAAAAGGTTTTTGAAAAACGAAGTTGGAAACAACGAAAACACTACAAATAATACCGACAAAAAAACAAATTAAGAGCGGAGAAACAATCATGTATTTTTTTTTACTTCTTATTCTTTGTTCATATTTCTCTTTTTGAGAAAGACTTGCAGCTAGTAAAGCGCACCACCCAGGATAGTAAACAAAACTATACCTTGGAACGTTGGTAATATCTTTTCCCAAGAAATAGGCAATGGCAAAAAATTCTAACAACACGCAACCAGAAAAAGCGAACAGAACTAATGTGCTTGTTTGCACTGATGGTACAGACAACAGTCGTTTAAAACCGAGTAAGAGTTGCCAACTTATCCAAAAGGTGAAAGACACCATGAGCAACCCAGATATCAATACAATTGGGAGGGGCTGATTTTCGACTGGTAAAGCAATGAGCATTAATACCCAGTTGAGGAGAGTTTGAAACAGAGGAGCTATATTTTGAGGAGGTGCTATCCAGTCAGTTTCAGAACGATTGAAATGAGAAAACACGATCGCCAACCAGGGCAAGAAACTCAACACAACTCCACTGGAATAGAGAAAGATAGCCACCCACGTTTGATATTGATTGGCTATTTTTGTCCTTTGCCAATACATTAACAAAAGCAGCGTTACAATTTGGGCGATAAAGGCAAGAGCAAAAAAGTAATGCACGTAAAGACCGATAGCATTCACAATTGCCCACCCAGCCCAAACAAAGAACCGCACTGTTTGATGCTTTTCTATATCTTGTTGAATTTTTACCAGTCCCAGTAAAGCTAAAGTGATGAGAAACATGGGCAAGGTGTAGTGCCGTGCTTCTTGGGAAAGGTAGACAGCAAAGGGAGAAACAGCCATCAATGCAGCTGCGACTAATCCAGCCAACGGAGAGAAAGCGACACGATTGACATAATATATTGCGACAATAGCACCAACACCAAATAAGGCGGATGGCGATCGCAACTTTGCTACCCACTCTTCTCCTAATGGAGCCAGCCAACCCAACCAAGTATACATTCCACAGAAAAAAAGTGGTGGATGAGTGGACTCGGTAGCGACAGTTTTGGTAATTTCAAAACAACTCTGCCCCGGTTGAAAGGCAAACATTGTTGGCAAATTTTGAAGCGGAAAGGCCTTATCTAAAGGAAAATTGCCGTAATTCTTCCCCAAGCTAAAGATAGCAGTGATAACTTCATCCATCCATAGGGGTTTTAAATCCAAATGCCAAAAGCGCAAGAAAGTCCCCAAGAATATTACTGCAATCAAACACAGATAATGTAGGAATTTACGATTTACCATAAATATTAAGGGCTAATAGCTAATGGCTAATTGCTAATTGTTTCTGCTATTAGCCATTAGCTATTAGCAATTAGCCATCTCAAATTCTAGTTAGTAGGACATTCAATTGACAGATACTGTGCCTCAAGATTCTAACTTTATAGAAGTATATGCTGAAATGCCCGTGTCTTCCCTGCGGGATACAGCCATCACGCGTATCCGCAACAGTCTTCGTCCCGGACAGCAACAAATGGCAGACTGGAGATCGGGTCCGTTGGCAATTTCAGCAGTTCCTGGAGCTGGTAAATCAACAGGGATGGCAGCTGCAGCTGCCATTGCAATTGCACGTCAGTACGAACGTTCTGCGGAATTACGCAAAAAATCGCGCAGTCAACTGATTGTTGTTACCTTTACTCGCTCGGCGGCAGCAAACATTAAAGCTAAAATCCGGGAATACTTACGTAAAGATTTATCTTTACCCCAGACAGGCTTTGTTGTGCATACACTCCACGGTCTTGCACTCAACATTGCCACCCGCTACCCCGATTTGTCAGGGTTGCAGTTAGAAAACGTGACTTTAATCACTCCAAACCAAAGTCACCGTTTTATCCGTACTGCTGTAGAACAATGGATTTCCAACCATCCGGGCCAGTATTCTCGCTTAATAGAAGGTACGCAATTTGACGGAGAAGAAACAGAAAGACTGCGGCGTCAATCCGTATTGCGGACAGAAGTGCTACCGGATTTAGCAATGACTGCAATTCATGAAGCAAAAAGTTCCGGTTTGTTGCCAGAAGATTTACACGAGTTAAGCAACAAGACAAAAGATGAGTATGGAATTTTAAGCATTGCTGCTGGGTTATACGACCAATATCAAAATTTGATGCGTTCTCGTGACTTTATTGATTATGATGATATGATTTTAGCCGCCTTGCGGGTTTTAGAAAACGAAAGCGCCCGCAAGATAGAGCAAAATCAAGTTTTTGCAGTTTTTGAAGATGAAGCCCAAGATTCTAGCCCCTTGCAAACGGAACTTTTAACAATTCTTGCAGCTGACCCCAACAATCCCAATCAACCACCAAACCTGATCCGTGTTGGCGATCCCAACCAAGCCATTAACTCTACGTTTACCCCAGCCGATCCGATTTATTTTCGGCAATTCTGTGAGGAGTGCAGCTTGCAAGAACGACTTGCAACGATGGATCGAGCCGGTCGCAGTACCAGAATTATTATTGAAGCTGCTAATTTTGTTCTGCAATGGGTGAACCGTTATTCGTCAGTTGATAATGACAAAGGACAATTGACAGCTGACAAAAGACAATTACCCTTTCGCCATCAAATCATTCACCCAGTTAACCCTGACGATCCTCAAGCAAATGCCAATCCGGAACGCATCGGAAAGGGACTAGAAATTCATACTCCTCGCGACATCCATCATACAGTTGAGTTGTTGTCTGACAGAATTGTCGATCTCTTTTCCCAAGATCCAACGCATGGGAGTGCAGCCATTTTAGTTCGAGAAAACCGTCAGGGACGGTGGTTGGCTGAAGCATTGGCTCCTATCTGCAAACTCTATAAAATTACACTTTATGATGTTGGCGAACAGGAACGCCGTTCTCACGTACCTGTGGAAATTCTAGCCCTGCTGCAATTTTGCGATCGCCCCCATTCTCCAGACTACCTGAAAGCAGCCCTAGAAGTATTTGTCCAAAGGCGACTGATTGAAACACAAGACTTAAATGCTCTTGCAACTTTACCCGAAGAATTTTTGTATCCCGGTCCTTTAGCAGCACCCCAATCAGAAACCGTACAAAAAGCTGCACGGTTGTGCCGCAGTTTACTTCGGGCGCGGTTGGAACTGCCTTTGTATCATCTGATTTCTTTTTTTGCTCTAGCACTGAATTACGACCAAGCAGAACTCGCAACTGCTGACAAATTAGCAGAAAGAATTAACCAACAAATTGCAGGTCATGCTTCCATGGGTATGATGCTAAACGCACTCAGTGAAATCGTTAGTTCCGAACGATTTGAACCTGTGGAAACAGAAGATTCAGAAGCTCGCTACACCCGTCGCGGTCAACTGACAATCATTACCATGCACAAAGCCAAGGGCTTGGATTGGGACTACGTGTTTATACCTTTTCTCCATGAAAATTTAATTCCAGGTAGATTTTGGGTTCCGCCTCAAAGCCAGTTTTTAGGAGATTTTACCCTCTCGGAAGTGGCTCGCGCTCAAATTCGTGCGGCTCTCCACGATGAATCTACTTTACCTGATGTTACCACGGCTTGGGAACAAGCCAAACACCTAAAAACTGCCGAGGAGTACCGCTTGCTCTATGTTGCCATGACACGGGCAAAGCGATTGTTATGGATGTCTGCGTCAAAAAAAGCACCCTTTACTTGGAGTAAACCAGAAAATTTACAAGACCAAGCACCTTGTCCCGTGTTTGCGCCATTGAAACGTCAATTTCGCGATTGCGTTATACCAATGGCAACAATACCTAAGTAAAATCGTCTGAAAAACAAACAGTTTAAAACATTCACTTTTACAATATGAAATCTCTAAATCACTTTTATCGTGTCCTTCAAGTTCCTAAGGGTGCTGTTTTAACGCTCTTGTTAACCAGTTTGCTCTTTTGGGGGAATGTGGGCCATTCTACGGCAAACGCTACCGCACAACAAGTCAGTAGCGATCGCAAAGTCGCCCAGCTCGCTCAAAATACCAACCAGCAATCCAACGTTCTACCGAAACGAATTGCAAACATTATCTTGCGCGATGCTTCCAAGCGTTCTAACATAGCAATACGCAATCTACAGGTAACAAAAGCAACAGCAAAAACGTTTAGCAATCCGTGCATATTTAAGTTTGGTGAGGTTTGCACTAGAGAATTTAAACCCGTTGAGGGTTGGGAAGTTAACGTACAACTCAAGAACGATTCCTGGACTTATCATGTCGATAAATCTGGTTCGCAAGTTGTTTTAGATCCTAAAGTCAGTGCATCTCAACCCACTGCAATGCCAAAAGCGTTAGAAAATCCGATCTTGCGTGATGCTTCACGGCGTTCCAAAATACCAGTTGCTCAATTAAAAATTACCCAAGCCACTCAAAAAACCTTTGGCAATCCCTGTGAATTTAAGTTTGGAGAAATTTGTACAAAGGAATTCAATCCTATCAAAGGCTGGGAAGCAGTTGTAGCGGTTGGTTCCCAATCTTGGACTTACCATATCAATGAATCTGGTTCGGAAGTTGTTTTAGATCCTAAAGTCGCTATTAGTCCTTAATCATCAGTAAGAGAAAATTCCTATACTGCTATTTCCCAATCTTCTAACCGTAATTTAGGAACACGGCTAAACTCACGGGTGTTATGAGTCACTAAAATTAGATGATTGGCGATCGCAACTGCGGCGATTTTGTTGGTCATTAGGTCCAGAAATAGCCTAGTACATGAAGGCAGAAGTACGCCCGCTACTAGGGCAGAAGGCGCAAACGCTTGTTACTAAATCTTTTCTCTCAATTCTAATGGTATATTTAATTTCCGCGCCCATCGTACTAGTTATTTAGGAGCGATCGCCATTCAACTTACAACTGAGTCAAAAAAGCGTCTAATCCTGACGAACTCACCACCTCTCCTAACAAAATACCCCTTCGCCGCACCTGATAAATCCCCTCTCTGAGTTCTTTAAAATCAACAATCAAACCCGCCTTTTTAGCCTCAGATAGTTTTTTCACCTCAATTGGCATCAATCCCCTGACTCGCTTTTTCTCAATTGGTGTTAGTACGTCCCATGCTTGTTGCTTGCAATCTTCATGAACGAGCAAAGCTTCCCTGATTGGCTCCCAACTACTGGCATTCTGAAAAGTTTCAATCAACAACTCAACGGGAGATGGGGAGCCACACTCTGTTTCGGATTCAACGACAGCGCTATACTCCCCGTCATCCTCCACAGGCTCGTCCTTTTCTGGGTCTGGCTCGAATGTCCAAGCGCCCTCTATGTGTTCCTCAAACTCCTTAGTAGCAATATCTGTGTTCGGTTCATCAAGCCAAACATTGCTTGAATTCGTTTCCCAATCCTTTGATGTTTCTCGATCGCAAGTTGGTTCAAAGCTTTCCACCAACATCAACCGTCCTTCTTTGTAAGCTTGTCTCAGCGCTATGGCTTCGGCAACAATGCGCTGTGCTGTCAACCCCTCGTCATCCATCATCTTTTGTAAAGCCGTCCCAGTTCTTTCGTCAGTCTCTTGGATCGGTGGAATTTGGCAGTACCGCCCTCCGTTTTTTGTCCGCCGCCAGATGCTGGGTAATTCTTGCTTTGGTTCCTTGGGTTGTCGCTGCTTAACAATCAAGTCTCGAACAGCAGATTGGTTAATTTCGGTTAAAGTTTGCAGCAGGTCAATGACGCTTTGGTACTTTTTGGGATTGTTTGCCAGTTGGAATATTGTTGCTGGCTCAATTTGAGTTAAGTCTCGATCTGAAAACTGTTTGAATGCTGCAGCTACTTTTAAGTACTTCCGGTCTTCATTCTTCCAACCCCGGCAATTCAGTAACTGTCTGTACTCCCTTTTGGATAACTGCTCCTTCTGTTGGGCAAGCCATAAAGCATGGTTGAGGATGTGTGAAGTAGATTGAGCTAATCCTTCAAAAGAATCGCTACCTGTTTGGAGTGCTGTAGTCGCGCCCTGAGCTTTAACGTATTTTTCAAACTCTTGTTGAGCAATAACTTGTTCGTTTGTTGCAACAGCTTGTAGTTGTGGCATAATAGGTATTAATTGAATTAATTTAAAGATGTAAAAGGCGATCCCACCTTGACTTAGGTCAGAGGGATCGTCTTTTTTACTGTTTATTAGTATATAGCTTATACGCTACGTAAATTTACATTTAAATATAAAATTTTCTTATCAGCTATGGAAAATGGAAAATAAATAGTCAAAACGCAGCCTGACTATAAACTAAGATTTGGAGGAAACTATGTAAAGTAGATAAAAAAGGAAGATTCTCAAAAAATGATTCGTTGGCGGCTTAGGATGCTAATGGCAGAGAAAAAAATCAGCAACAAAGAACTTGCCGAGCTTTCCGGCGTTCATCCCACTTCCATTTCAAAGCTAAAAAACGTGGATGAGATCGAGCAGATTAGCGGTAGGGTTCTCAACAACTTGTGTAATGGCTTAACAAAGGCTTATCGTGGCAGAAGAGAAAACCGAATTATTACTCCTACCGATTTACTTGAATACACCTACGATGGCGATGATTGTTATCCAACCGGATCTGAGGTCAAACCGTTGGGGCAAAAAGCTAGCCCCATACCCAATAGCTAATCCCCACTCTCCTATTCCCTAACCTCTATTCATAGTTTATAATTGGGGATTGTGTCGAATTAACGCCAATCCATGCCCAAACTAAAAACGCGTAAAGCTGCGGCGAAAAGGTTTCGCGCCACTGGTAGTGGTAAAATCATGCGCCGTAAAGCTTTTAAAAATCACCTCTTAGAGCACAAAAGTTCTAATAAAAAGCGCCAACTGTCCAAAATGGCAGTTGTCAACGAGCGCGATGAAGAAAATGTACGCGGAATGCTTCCTTATTTGTAATTAATTGGTGGAATTGAAAAGATGACAAGGGTAAAACGCGGTAACGTTGCTCGCAAACGCCGCAAAAAAATTCTCAAACTTGCTAAAGGTTTTCGCGGTTCTCACTCAACTCTGTTTAGAACGGCCAATCAGCGAGTCATGAAGGCGCTTCGGAATGCCTATCGCGATCGCAAAAAGCGCAAACGCGATTTCCGTCGCCTGTGGATTACTCGCATTAACGCAGCAGCACGGTTGCATGGTTTGAGCTACAGCCAGTTAATGGGCAATCTCAAAAAAGCGGACGTGCAACTCAATCGCAAAATGTTGGCGCAATTAGCAGTTCTCGATCCGGCTAGCTTCAGCAAAGTTGCTGAATTGGCAACTCAAGCAAAAGGATAAAGGGAGCAGGTGATGGGTAACGGATGTAACAGATGGAAGACTATCGATCGGTTATATCCTCTGTTATCTGCTGCCATTTTTGTGCTTCTAGCTTTCTGCTTTGTTTTTGCAGATGCAAGATTGTCCGCATCTGCTGCCCAATTATCAGAGATTCAACGAAGAGGCTACATCAAGATTGCTGTCAAAGATAACTTGCGTCCATTGGCATTTAGAGATGCAAGCGGTCAACTGCAAGGTTTGGAAATTGATTTAGCAAAAGCATTGACAGTAGACTTACTAGGTAAAGAAGATTTGGTTCGCCTGCAGCCCGTAATAAATCAAGATCGTTTGTCAGCAGTCTTGGAAGATAAAGTTGACATTGGCATTGCTAGAGTCACAGCAACGTCTTCACGTGCTCGTTTGGTGAGTTTTAGCGTTCCTTACTACTTTGATGGATCTGTCCTGCTGACAAAAGATAATACGGTGCAGCAGTTAAGCCATCTAACAAAACGGAAAATAGCTGTTCTCGATCGCTCAAGCACAATTGCCGCAGTACGGTACTATTTGCCGAGTGCTGAGTTAGTCGGAGTAGATTCTTATCAAGCAGCAATTGCTCTATTGGAAAAAGATGCAGTTGCTGCTTTTGCTGCAGATGGAAGTGTTCTAAGTGGTTTCGTTCAACAGTACCCACAGTATCGAATCTTACTAACGAAACTGTCTACAGAGCCACTGTCTGTAGTGATGCCCAAAGGTTTGCAGTATGATGAATTGCGAAGACGGGTGAATGTAGCGATCGCTCGCTACATAGATTCTGGTTGGCTCTCTGAACGTCTAAAGTACTGGGGCTTACCAAATCAATTTACTGATTTCAAACAAAATTTCTAAAAGAGATTGAACGCTGGACACCAAACTCAAGAAATTTGATAGCAAACCGAAGCCCCTACCCTATTTTGAACAACTCTTCTCCAAGCCCCTAAAATATCAAGTTTCACTATCACTACTTAAAGAATTCAAGGGTTTTTCGTGAAAAAGACGTAAAGATAGTAGACAGAAGATCTCTAATATCAGTACTTTTACAGAAGCACCAAAAATTCAAAAAGTTCCAGTCAATAGCCTAATAAAGTAAATGGCTAGGGTTAGGATTTTCTATACAAGCAGAAAATGCTTGACAGATTGCCTAAAAGCAGCTACCAAACTACACATTCAGGTACGTACAAGGGTGTTTTCTATCTGGTGCGTAGTAGCTAAAGCAGTATTGCCTCACAAAATGATATGCAAGGCGAAAAAAAGGTAGAGACATTTGGCAATTCCAAGCAACCAGGAACGCTGGTAAGACTTTGGGATTTTTCCAATATATCAATCAACGATCTCTTTAGAGAACGCAAAACGGTATTTGAGCCTCGAAAGCATTTAGACGCGGCTATTCAATGGCTCAAACGTGCTCAAGATTGCAGCCCCGATGACGGAATTAGTTGGGGTTACTCCCTTAAAGGAGGATGGAGGCTTTCTTACCGCGAAACTACGGGATACATTGCTGACACATTTTTTGATTTGGCTTATGAAATTCAAGATGATGACGCTTGGAATCGAGCTGTCAGTGCATGCAAATGGTTAGTCAGAATACAGAACGATGATGGTTCAATTTCTGACCCTCGCTACGGTTCAAAAGGTATTGTCTTTGATACAGGTCAAGTCCTGCAAGGTCTGCTTCGAGCTTATGAAGAGACGCAAGATTTGTATTTTTTACAAGCAGCTGAAGCTGCTGGTAATTGGCTTGTGAAAGTAGCTGATGAAACAGGACGATGGACTCAAAACACTCATTTGAATGTTCCTCACGTCTATAACACTCGTGTTGCTTGGCCTTTGTTAAAACTACACGTTATAAGTCCCCACCCAGATAGAGAGAGAGTTGCTAGAGCTAACTTGGATTGGGCTGTTAGCCAGCAACAAGCTGGTTGGTTTGACCAATGTGCTTTTCAACCAGGTGTTCCTCCTTTCACTCACAACATCGCATACGCCAATCGCGGTCTTTTAGAAGCAGGTTATTTGCTTAACGAGCCAAAGTATATAGACGCTGCGATCGCAGGAGCCAGAGCAGTGTTAAAGCACGTTCGTGCGAATGGATTTATTCCCGGACAAATAGACCTTCAGGGAAAGCCTCACGGAAATTACTGCTGCTTAACCGGTAACTGTCAAATGGCAATTATTTGGCTCAAGCTTTTCCAACAAACAGGACAACAAGAATACTATCAAGCAGCATTCAACAGTTTGCAATACGTCATGTCCTGCCAAGATATTCAAACCTCCAACCCAAACATTCGAGGGGGGATTAAAGGTTCCGAGCCAATTTGGGGGACATACACTCGCTTATCCTATCCAAACTGGGCAGCGAAGTTTTTCGTAGATGCATTGCTTTTATTAATTACCCTCAAGCAATAAAGGACAGATGTGAGGATACAGTCATGGAAACCATGAAATTTTTCAATAGCAACCCTAAGAGCTTGCCGATTAAGCATTTCCAAGAAGAGGATCGGGCCAAACAAAGAGTGCAAATTTTAAATAGCAGTTTTGACCCCGTGACAATCCAAGAAACAGTTAACTGGGCAATTCGTTTCATCCAAGAGGAAAAAAGAGGATATATTTGCACCGTTAATGTAGCCATCCTCATGATGATGGAAAACAATAAACGATTGGCAAAAATTATTAATAAGGCTGTTTTAATTGTGGCAGACGGTCAGCCAATTATCTGGACTTCACGATGGCTGTCTGCGCCCTTACCAAGTCGTGTTGCAGGAATTGACTTGATTTATGAACTCGCAGCCGTGGCGGAACAACGACAACTGGGTATTTACTTGCTAGGAGGAACAACAGATGTGATTGCAGACGCCGCCGCAAAACTACAGTCCAAGCATCCACGACTCAAAATTAGTTTTGATAACGGTTACTTCAGTTCACAACAGGCTGCCGGTCGGGCTGAAGCTATTCGTCAAAGTGGCGCGAGCATTCTTTTTGTAGGTATGGGAGTCCCCCGACAAGAATACTTTCTTGAAGAGCATTGGGAAAATTTGGGCGTAAACCTAGCGATTGGGGTAGGTGGTAGCTTTGATGTCATTGCAGGTAGAAAAAAACGTGCTCCTCTGTGGGTGCAGGAAGTGGGGCTCGAATGGCTTTACCGCCTGCTTCAAGAACCCAGAAGATTGTGGAGACGCTATTTATTTACCAATTTACAGTTTATCTACACCCTCCTACAGGCTTTTATCCATAAAAGCCAGAAGAAGCAAGCTGCCTAAAAACAGCAGAAATACTCAAAAGCTTATAACTTTTATGGGAGACATGGGTTGATTGAATAACTGCTGGTAAAATACTCTTCTTTGAAAAGATTCCCTATGACTCGGTAAACTTGACAAGTCATGTCTGGTGATTCGATCTGCGGCATAGAAGCTACAATTGTTATCTGAGCCATTAGTCATGTTTTAAGAAAAGGTTTGTATTTTTGGCAATGGATAACAATCTAGCAATTATTTATCTCTCCGTTTTAGTAGGTCTGCTGGCATTTACAGTTGTCATCATTTTTCGCCAAATCTTTAAAACTCGCAAGCGTGAAGGTTCTCTCTCTCGCCTGCGAAAGAAGCTAGCCCAAGAAAAGGGTACGGCTCAGGAATATTACGAATTAGCAAGTATCTATTCGGAAAAAAAGGTCTTTTCTCAGGCGATCGCCTTGTTTCAAAAAGCACTCAAAGCTGCTGAGGAAGAAGGCGAAGAAAATATTGCTTATATTTACAACGGGTTAGGTTATGCCTACTTTGCCCAAGAACAGTATGACTTAGCGATTCGGCAGTACAAGGAAGCCCTGAGAGTTAAACCTGACTATGTGACAGCGTTTAACAATTTAGGTCATTCATACGAACGTAAAAAATTAAACTCCCAAGCACTGGAAGCTTACGAAAACGCACTAAAAATTAATCCCAACAATGCGACAGCAAAACGCCGTGCTGATTCTTTGCGCCGTTTGGTAGCTGCATAGGAAGATCTGGGGTTGGGAGTTAGGAATTTTTCGTTACGGAGGCTGAGCCTGGAAATGCAGAGTGTGAGGCTCCGCCTCCAGAAAAAACAATTAAGAAATTTCCCCAAACATTACAATTTATTTCACTTAAACAACCTTTTGTTGTTTAAGTTAGAAGCTGAATTACAGTCAGGAACGAAGTTTGAGCGATCGCAAATCCCCAAAACCCTTGTACTTCCCACTTCATCAACAAGGTCAAATTTTGAGAGAATCAAAAGCACTTTCAAAAAGCAACAAACGGATAAAATGGGGCATTGGGCACGATCTTTTTGTCTCCCTTGTCTCCTCTTCCCTAACTCCAAAGGAGAACATCACTCATGAAATTGGCTTACTGGATGTATGCAGGTCCCGCTCACATAGGCACTTTGCGAATCGCCAGTTCCTTCAAAAACGTTCATGCCATTATGCACGCTCCACTGGGCGATGATTACTTCAACGTCATGCGCTCCATGCTCGAACGGGAGAGGAATTTTACCCCGGTGACAGCCAGTATCGTAGACCGTAACGTTTTGGCACGCGGTTCACAAGAAAAAGTGGTGGACAACATCACCCGTAAAGATGCAGAAGAACACCCAGACTTGATCGTGTTGACTCCTACCTGTACTTCTAGCATTTTACAAGAAGATTTACAAAACTTTGTAGAGCGGGCAACGCTGGAAACAAAATCTGACGTGTTGCTAGCAGATGTCAATCACTATCGGGTTAACGAAATCCAGGCTGCCGATCGCACCCTACACCAAATCGTTCAATTCTATATTGAGAAAGCTCGCAAGAAGGGCGAACTCCCACAAGGGAAAACGGAAAAACCCTCTGTCAACATTATTGGTATTTCTACTCTTGGTTTCCACAACCAACATGACTCCACCGAACTGAAGCGGCTGATGGCTGACTTGGGAATTGAGGTGAATGTTGTGATACCAGATGGAGCTTCCGTTCACGAGTTGAAAAATTTGCCTCGCGCCTGGTTTAACCTCGTAGTGTACCGGGAACTAGGTATTCTGGCAGCTCGTTACCTAGAAGAAGAATTTGGGATGCCCTATGTAGATATCACGCCTATGGGGGTTGTAGAAACGGCTCGTTGCATCCGCAAGATTCAACAGGTGATTAACGCTCAAGGTGCCGGTGTTGATTACGAAGAGTATATCAACAACCAAACCCTGTATGTGTCTCAAGCAGCATGGTTCTCTCGTTCTATTGACTGTCAGAACTTAACTGGGAAAAAGGCTGTGGTATTCGGTGACAATACTCATGCAGCAGCCATAACCAAGATTTTGGCACGGGAAATGGGCATTCATGTCGTTTGGGCTGGAACATACTGCAAGTACGATGCTGATTGGTTCCGCGAACAAGTTAGCGAGTACTGTGATGAAGTGATTATTACAGATGACCATACAGAGATAGGAAATGCGATCGCTCGTGTTGAACCCTCTGCAATTTTCGGTACTCAAATGGAGCGCCACGTTGGTAAGCGATTGGATATTCCCTGCGGTGTTATTGCTGCACCCATCCACATCCAGAACTTCCCCATTGGCTACAAACCCTTTGTAGGTTACGAGGGGACAAATCAAATTGCAGATTTGGTATACAATTCCTTCACTTTAGGAATGGAAGACCACTTGTTAGAAATCTTTGGTGGACACGATACCAAAGAAGTTATTACAAAGGGTATTTCTGCTGATTCTGACTTAGCTTGGACTAAGGAAGCTCAGGCAGAATTAAACAAAGTCCCTGGTTTTGTACGCGGGAAAGTGAAGCGCAATACAGAAAAATTTGCTCGCGAACGCAATTTCAATCAAATTACTGTGGAAGTTATGTACGCTGCTAAGGAAGCTGTTGGGGCATAAGTTCCAGTCTCGTTCCCAGGCTTTACCTGGGAATTCCATTAATGTTTTTATTTGCTAGAGAAAGGCAGAGGGTAGCTACTCTCTAAGCGTTCAAGCTATTGTTTCGGTGAACTATGCGGTTTTTACTGAGTTGTATTTTTTTTATAGATACGAATATTACGATACAGACTTATTAGTTTACTTATACAGAAGACAAAAGAAACCTCTCCCTCGTTAACCGATGTATTTTAGACTGCCCTGAGTACAAAAGTGTCACTCAACCTTTACATTTCCTACCTATAAAAATCAGAAGATGCGTGTTAAGGTTTTTAATTCATCGTCCTATGTTACTACCTGACCAATGTACTCGCACGACTTACACAACCAACACCTTGAAGAATTAGTCAATGGTAGTGGTATAAACTTAGACATTAGTAAACTCAATTTTAAATCTCTTCAAGGCAATACTGCTTATCAATATTTGTTAATTTCCGAACATTTACCCCGCACGAACACCGGGATGGTTAGGAGTAGCTGGTTGCAACGTTACGAACACATTGCAGACGGCGGTTGGTGGTGTTCGGGTCTCGATCCATTGAATCATTGGAAGGCTATGGAGTGGGGATGCTTTAAGCCAAACCAACCCCGCATGAATGAAAATTGCAAGTCTATCAAGTACGAGCATCCCCCGAGTACTCCAACACGAGTCTTTTGTCTGCGAGTCCCACTTTGTGTTTGGCAGCAAGTTTCTCAGCGTTACAACGTGGCTATGCCCGAGCGTATCAACCTCAATCCTAATGGTGAAGCAGAAGGTTTTTGGTCTTGGGTGATGGAACGCAATGTACCCGTGATTATTTGTGAAGGGGTCAAGAAAGCAGCAGCACTGTTAACTCAAGGATATGCAGCAATAGGCATTCCCGGAATTACAAACGGTTATCGCGTTGTTAGAGATGAATTTGGAAAAGTCGTCAGTCGCCAACTTATTCCGGATCTAGGCGCATTCACCATCACCAAGCGGACATTTTATATTTGCTTTGATTTTGAAACTCAACCAAAGAAAATCGTAACTGTAAACAACGCTATTTCTCAATTAGGATTTTTATTTCAAAAAAGAAATTGTCCCGTTCAAGTCGTTGAACTTCCTGGAATGGAGAAAGGCGTAGATGACTTGATCGTTGCTAAAGGTGCAAGTGCTTTTGAATCCATTTATCGCAACAGCATTGATTTAGAAGTCTACCTTGCTCATACCAAACCTCATACTGAATTGACTATTCCAGCTGCACTCACTATCAACCGTCCTTATTTGGGAGAAATACCTTTTCCCACTTCTGGGTTAGTTGGAGTGAAATCAGCAAAAGGAACGGGGAAAACCACAGCACTCCAATCTGTTGTAAATCGAGCAAAAAGTCAAAATCAACCTGTTTTATTAATGACTCATAGGATTCAACTCGGACGATTTTTATGTGAAAAAATTGGTATTCCGTGGGGATTGGGGAAAGGAGACAAGGGAGACAAGGGGGACAAGGGAGACAAGGTGGACAAGGGGGACAAGATAGAGCTATTTTCTGTTATGTCTTCATCTCATATCTCTTCATCTCACCAGTCCCTCATTCCCAACCGCCAATCTCTCGGTCTGTGTATCGATTCCATTTGGAGACTGAATCCTGAAGAATGGCAAGGTGCAATCTTTATTTTGGATGAAGTCGAACAGTCATTATGGCATCTACTCAATAGCAGTACTTGTAAGGATAAACGAGTCAAAATTTTAAAAATATTTCAGGAATTAATTTCAACTGTATTAAAAACAGGGGGTTTGGTTATAGCGCAAGACGCTGACTTATCAGACGTTTCTTTAGAATATTTACAGGGATTGGCAGGAATTAAGGTAGTTCCTTGGATTGCAATTAATCAATGGAAACCACATCAAGGTTGGGATACCACTTTTTATGATTCTCCCAATCCAACTCCTTTGATTCATCAACTAGAATTAGATTTAATGACAGGATACAAATGTTATGTAACAACTGATAGTCGTTCCGGGCGTTATAGTTGTGAAACCATTGAACGTTACTTGAGAGAGCGTTTGGCGAGATTGCAGCATAAATTTCCCAATACTCTCGTTGTTAGCAGCCATACAACTAACACACCCGGTCATGCAGCTGTTGATTTTGTAGCATCTATCAATCAAAAAGTTGCTGCGTATGACACCATTTTTGTCACTCCTAGTTTGGGTACGGGAATTAGTATTGACGTGCGGCATTTTGATAGAGTTTATGGTATTTTTCAAGGAGTGGTTCCTGATTTTGATGCACGACAAGCATTAGCAAGAGTCCGCGATAATATACCCCGTTTTATTTGGTGTGCTAAGCGAGGAATTGGGTTGATTGGAAGTGGTAGCACAAATTATCGATCGCTTTCCTGTTGGTATCAGGACAATCAAAAAGAAAACTTAGCTTTGCTAAGTCCATTACATAAAATTGATGTAGATTTACCTTTAGTTTACGATCCCATTCATCTACGTACTTGGTCAAAGTTAGCAGCAAGAGTGAATGCGTCTATCACCTTTTACCGCCAATCCATGAAGGAAGGCTTGATTGCGGATGGACACCCGGTTTCCATGCGAAGTAATGATACGCAAAAGAATATTATTAGAGATTTACGTTTTGCCTTTTTAGCAACCGATCGCAACGATATAACAACTCGGAAAAGATTAATTTTAGAAATTGTAAAAGTACAGAAGGATTGGTCGCAAAGTCGGAAGAATACACAAGAAATCGACCGGAAAATTAGAGAAATCAAGCGACAAAACCAATTGACATTGGCAACGGCTGTAGCTAATGCACAAGATATTAATGACTTAGCATACGCACAACTTCTGACCAAACACTCTTTAACGAATGAGGAACGTCACAAAATTAGCAAGTATGTTCTCAAACAAAAGTACGGGATTGAAGTGACTCCAGAATTGAAGCTAAGGGACGATAAAGGATATTACTGTCAATTACTTTCTCACTACTACCTCACCCATGAAAGCAATTACTTTCATCTGAAAGACAAGCAAGAGTTCCATCAGCAGTTATCTTGGGGTGATGGTAAAGTTTTTTTACCAGATTTAAAAACTTACACTCTTAAAATAGAAGCATTAAGAGCTTTAGGAATGCTGAAATTTTTGGAACCAGAAAGAAAATTTACTGAAAATGATGCAGATTTAATATTGCTCAAAAATATTTCACTTCAATGTAGCAAACACATTCGCAGAACGCTGGGAATTAATATTGAGACGGGTACAAAGAGTGTTTCAGCCGTAAGAATACTGGAGAGGTTATTGAATTTATTGGGCTTAAAGCTTAAGCGAATTGATATTGAGGCGTATCAAATTAATAGAGAAACGCTTTATGATGAGCGGCAAAAAATATTTGCTGTCTGGCATCAGCGAGATGAGTTGATGTTGTTAAATATCAGTGGTGTAAAAGAGGAAAAAACTCATACGTTTTTGAATGAAAAGTTGGAGCTTATAAAATTGTCTTTTTGAACCGCAGAGAACGCAGAGGACACAGAGAAGACAATGAGTTTGTAGTAGTGTTGGGAGCATCCCAAAGAGCGCAAATTGCCCTCAGAATAAATTCTGGAGCTATACAAACAAAGCCAGCCTACGCAGGCTTTAAATAAAGTCTGCACGGGCGGACTCGATCTGTCTGTATAGGCGTGATTTCAATCATAAGCGTGTTTTTTCCAAATCGGGATGCTCCTGTATTGTTATTGGTAAAACTTATTAGTTTTATATAGCAATCCTACTTGAGTTACAAACACCTCTCCCTTGTCTCCCTTATCTCCCTTGTCTCCCTCGTTCAGATCTCAAATAGAATTGCTAGATTTCTCTAGTATTTGTGAGCCTTCTAAGCAATTGAGTTATCATATACGGAAAAGCAACGCAGCATAAAGCTTGAAGTTTTTTATGAAAGTAGCAGTCTTCAGTACAAAAGCTTACGATCGCCAGTTTTTAGAAGCTGCAAATGAGCAAAATAAACACGAACTGGTTTTCTTTGAACCGCGTCTCGATCGAGATACAGCAATCTTAGCAGCTGGATTTCCTGCGGTTTGCGTATTTGTACACGATCGCGCTGACGCCCCAACTTTAGAACTTCTTGCTTCACAAGGAACTCGCCTGATTGCACTCCGTTGTGCGGGTTTTAATAACGTGGACTTGAAAGCCGCCGCCGAGTTGGGTATGACTGTTGTGCGTGTTCCTGCCTACTCGCCCTATGCAGTAGCAGAACACACTGTTGGATTGATATTAAGCCTCAATCGTAAGATTCATCGCGCTTATAGCCGTGTTAGGGAAGGAAATTTCTCAATTGAAGGGCTTTTGGGATTTGACCTAAACGGGCGTACTGTGGGAATTATTGGGACTGGGAAAATAGGTCAAATTGTGGGACAAATCATGAAAGGGTTTGGCTGTCACCTTCAGGCTTATGACGTTTATCGCAATCCAGAAGTTGAAAACTTAGGAGCTAAATATGTAGAACTATCAGAGTTATTTGCTAATTCCGATATTATTACCTTGCACTGTCCTTTGACACCTCAGACCCATCATTTGATTGATACTCAATCGATACAACAGATGAAGCCGGGGATCATGCTGATCAACACGAGCCGGGGAGCTTTGATTGATACGACAGCAGCGATCGAAGGATTGAAGTCTGGTAAAATTAAGTATCTTGGTATTGATGTTTACGAGCAGGAATCAGACTTATTTTTTGAGGATTTGTCTGATGAAATTATTCACGATGACGTTTTTCAGCGTTTAATAACCTTTCCAAACGTCCTGATTACCGGGCATCAAGCTTTCTTTACAGAAGAAGCAGTCCGTAATATCTCGGAGACCACCATTGCTAATATAACTGATTTTGAACAAGGTCGTCCCTGTCAAAATGAAATAGCTGCTCAACAAAAAGTTGCAACCAAGGTTTAGAGGGCAGTTTTTTACCCTTCCTAGAGCGTGTTTTCAAACGGCTCGTTTAGCCTCTTAATGTTCTAGATCCCCCGATAAATTGGGGGACTTTTGCTTGTAGGTTGGGGTAGCTGACTTGCTTAGCTTGAACGATAAGCCAAACGAAGACTTTGTACCAAAATAACCAGAGATGCGATCGCCATCAAACCGCCCCAAAACCAATAGGGTAAAAGCAACTGCTGCTGTATTTGTGCTGAATCAGAAAGCAAACCGGGACCAGCAGAAGCACTTAATAAATAATTGAGTTGGTGGTACGTACTTACACACGCTTGTACGCCAAGAAATTGAATGACAAATCCTTGTACCCAATGAGGAGCTTTTAGGGCAATACCAAGGATAATTAAACCTAAAAGGGGAATTGCTACAATTCCAAACAGCGATCGCACCCATATAACTGTTGAGAGGAGCAAGAAACCCCCTAAAATCTTTAAACTGAGATTTGCAGTTTTAAAACTGCGGGAAGCAAGAATTAGGGCTGCACCTGCGATTGGAGGTCCCATCGGTCCTGCGGCTGCAACCAAAGCGCGACCAATTGGTCCTAAGTATAACGCACCACTATGATATGCGACACCAGAGCCATCAGGAAAAACCTTTAACTGCTGAAAATTGCCTCCCAAAAGAAGCGCCACGATCCCGTGAGCCATTTCATGGAACCAAGTTGCCAGGATAGAAAATGGGTATAAAATGTAATCTCCTCCGGGAACCTGCCACAGCACAATAGTGGCTGCAGCAGCTGCAATTAACCAAGTAAATCCCATGCGGTCAATTGCTTGTGGGGCTTCTCGGGCTAGCAGGGGTTCAAAATCTTTCCCAAAGTTGCTCATGGGTTCGTCTTCCTAATCGTATGACCAAATTCATGCATTTGGTCGCAGTTGCACATCCATCCTAACTGTTGTTTGTGCTCGACCGCACTACCACAATTCATAATTCATAATTCATAAATTTTATGACAAATTACGAATCATGAATTACGAATTATTAAGGCGGATTTGGATTTGAGGACCGGAACGAGCAAGGCGAAAGATGACTCCATCGCTAACCGCTACTTGGTCGATGCGTTCTCCATCCACATAAGTTCCATTTGCACCTACGCTGACAATTTCCCAGCCCTTATTTACCCGTCTTACCTCAACGTGATGGCGGGAAACCACGGCACTGTAGAGAACAACATGATTATCCGTCGCCCGTCCGATGCGGATGATGGGTTCATCTTCAAAAGTCCAACTTTGAGCCGGGAGAGATTGCAATGAATGTAACAGGATGAGTTTAATCACGCAAGCACACGTGTCATATCAGAAATAGAATTGGCTAAGAGATTTGGAACAGGAATGTCACTAAATCTCCCTTACCTAAACTTATACGATCGCCAGGTCGCAAGCGGTGGCGGTTTCCGGGTAACAGGGGTAAGTTATTAACGTAAGTGCCGTTGGAACTGCCGACATCTTCTATATAATAAGCATCTCCCTCAATCCGAATATCAGCATGAATTCGCGAGACAATCTCAGAATTGGGAAATCCCGATACATCTATATCCGGTGGAATGCGATCGTTCGGCTTGCCTATGTGTACAACAGAGAGATTCAGCGGTAACTCAACATCTCTATCGCTTTGGACGTGGATGAGGCGTGCGGTCACTTGCTGTAATTGAGTCCTTGAAGCAGGTGGTACCGCAGCTGGAGCAGGAGGTGGCGGTACGGGTGCCGGTGCCACTGGTGGAGGTGGTGCTGGTTGCGCTGCGGAAGTCACTGGCTCGGGTTCTGGTGCTGCTACTGGCTCTGGAGTAACAGGAGGCGGTGGTGCAGCAACGGTTGGTGGCTCGCTGCTTTGGGATTCCGTAAATTCTGGGGCTACTGAAACCGCTGTTGGTGGTAACGGTGAGGAGTTAGGGGCATTATTGTTAGCAGAACCATTTACAGTCACCGGCTGTGGCTGTACTAGCGGATCGGGTACAACCAACGGGGGTGGTTCTGAAATGTCAGGAGCGACGGTAACTGCAACGGCGGTAGGAGCAGTGGCAGCAGGGGCAGCAGCAGCTCGCAGGTTATAGCCACATTGACCGCAGAAAGACGCGTCTGCCTGCACGGTTGCCCCACAGCTAGGACAGTTAGTGGTAGCTGGTAAAGGGGTGTAGCAAGCTTCACACTGGACAGCGCCGTCTGGGTTTGGGTGATTGCAATTTGGGCAGACGATCATGGAGTTAAGCCTTTAGTTGAAGTTCAATCGTAAAATATAG
The DNA here is from genome assembly GCF_000760695.4 of Tolypothrix bouteillei VB521301. GTDB lineage: Bacteria > Cyanobacteriota > Cyanobacteriia > Cyanobacteriales > Nostocaceae > Scytonema > Scytonema bouteillei_A. The sequence goes on from NZ_JHEG04000002.1 coordinate 21,247, forward strand.
TGCCGACAAGCAGAGGGGCTACTCTAGCTTCCGATTTTAACAAGTGCCTTCTTAAAGTATGAAGTGTGGACTCTAAAGATGAAGTATGAAGTATAAAGTATGAAATTTTATCCTTCATCCTTCATTCTTTATCCCTCATCCTTTATACTTCATCCTTTGTTAAGGTCACTACCTGCGGCTGTATCTAACAACCACAAAAGTTCTCCTTGAGGTTGAATTAGGCGAGATGGGTAGGCAAAGTCATCTGCAGTGGGTGCAAAGACTTGAGCCAGGGCTGGTTTTTTATTAGCACCAGTAGCTAAAAACATAACGCAACGAGCAGCGTTAATGAAGGGGTAAGTAAAGGTGAGACGTTGGTTATCGTCTTTGTTACCTACGGTAATCAGCTTGTCCTTTACTTTTAATGCTGCCGTATGGGGAAACAAAGAAGCAGTGTGTGCATCATCTCCCATTCCCAATAAAACCACATCCAAAGAAGGAAACTCTCCGGGTGAAGAGTGAAAGAATTCTTGCAGATGCTTTTCGTACTTGGCTGCTGCCACTGCGGGATCGGCTTCATCTGTTGGCATGGGGTGAATGTTAGCTGCCGGAATCTCGACGCGATCTAACCAAGCACGACGTGCCATGAGTTGATTGCTATCTGGATGATCGGGCGGAACGTAACGTTCATCTCCCCAAAACACGTGAATTTTATCCCAAGGCAGGTTTCGTGACGCAATTGCCTCATACAGTGGTTTGGGTGTACTACCTCCCGCCAGGGCAATAGTAAACCGTCCCTGCTCTGCAATGGCAGTTTCTATCTTGGATATTATCAATTCTAGCGCTTGCGAAACTAGGGCAGCTCGATCTGTTAGAACTTCAACTTTTTTGCTCATCGCTCTCTCATAAAACTAGCGACTTCCAGCATTACAATAGCGAAATTCTGACAATTTCCCTTTCTCCCTTTTGAAACTTTTAACATCATGGGCTTGGGGATTGGGTGTTGGGGGGATAAGGGAGAGGTGCTTCCCTAACTTGTAGCTCCTCGATAGATGTCCTTCCAATCAGCGATCGCTTCCTGTTGCAAAATTAACAATTGTTGAATTCCTTTTTCGGCAAAATTTAGAAGTTCCCCAAGTTGCTGGCGACTGAAACTGCCCTCTTCAGCAGTTCCTTGGATTTCAATAATTCCCAAGTTTTGATTCATCACTACGTTAAAATCGACTCCAGCCGCAACATCTTCTGTATAATCTAAATCCAAAAATGGTTCTTCTTCTAGCAATCCTACTGACACTGCTGCTACCTGTCCGATTAAAGGCGATCGCTCTATAACTCCCTGCTGCAATAACTTGGAAATTGCATTTGCTAGAGCCACAAATCCCCCCGTGACAGCTGTTGTTCTCGTGCCTGCATCTGCCTGCAATACATCTGCATCCACTGTTAGCGTTCGTTCTCCTAGGGCTTCTAAATCCAAGGCAGCTCGCAAGCTACGTCCAATCAATCTTTGGATTTCTTGTGTCCTTCCAGACAATTTCATAAATTCCCGTTCTTGTCGCTGATGGGTTGCTGATGGTAGCATTCGATACTCAGCAGTTAACCAACCTTTACCTGTGCCTTCTAGAAATCTCGGAACTCCTTTAGTAACGCTGACTGTACACAGTACGTGAGTTTCCCCAAATTTTGTCAGCACGGAGCCGGATGCATAACGGGTAAAACCTTGCTGGAAGCTAATAGGACGTAGTTGGTGGGGTTGCCGACCGTCTGGACGCTGCCAAGCCATTGGGATTGCCTCGAAATTTTTATATACAATACAGCCTACTAAAATTTCAACGTCATGCTTTAAGTATTTTTAAAGATAATTAGTACAATTTTGCATTGCCAAACTCTTGCACTTGAAGAGTGACCGCATACCCCAATTTTTACGAGGGCTTACACAAAAGCGAAACAATGCTGTGCTGTACCATTTCTGGTAACTGGTCGCCGTTAATGGTTAACAATCGACGGCGGCGATCGTAGTATTCTAAGATAGGAACGGTGCGATCGTAGAACAACTCCACACGGCGCTGTACAATTTCTGGTAAATCATCGGGAAGAGAACGTTCTACCGAACGAGTTACCATGACTGCCTGCGACACTTGGAGATAAATCGCCCAGTCTAATTTTTGCCCCAAACCTTCTAGTAAAAAATCCAGTTCTTCTGCTTGAAAAGCTGTACGGGGGTAACCTTCCAATACCCAACCACAGTCTACATCATGTTTTGTCAGTTGCTTGCTTATAAATTCAATCATTATTTCATCTGGAACAAGCTCCCCCATGTCAACATAGGGCTGAGCGAAACGACCTAAATCTGTTAGGTTGGCGATCGCAGAGCGTAAAATCTCACCTACAGAGACTAAAGGAACCTCAAAATATTTACTCAGCCTGTGTGCTTGAGTACTTTTTCCCGATCCCGAGCCTCCTAGTATAACTAATCTCACAACTGTTAGCTCCTTTTCCATGTCATATTTGTAACGTTTATTACTTAAAGCCTCCCAAGAGACAGCAAATAGCAGTAGATCTTTAGAAATTCAACGATTTTTCAAAAAATTACAAATACAGTCTACTAAGTTCACTTGTTTTTCTAGTTATAAGTTTTATTTTTTACCGCTTTAACCTAAAAAAAGCCAAGGAGTTCAATATTTATCGATTCTAAGGCATTTATTTTCCTTATCTTGACCGAGAGTAAGAGGGAGCAGGTGGGAGTGCAGGGGAAGCTTTGGCTAATTTTCCCACAGTCTTAGAATATGCAAATTATATGGGCAGCAGCTTACTCTTGACTAAACCCCAAACCTAGTGGTTGACTAAGAATGCAACTAGCTAGAAACATTGCGTACTGTAGAAAATGGCTAAATTATATAGGTAGACTTGCAAAAAACGAATTCAGTAAAAATATTTATTTTTTGTAAATTATTACACAAAATTTATGATTGCTCAGCTAGAAACTTCCAGTGAAAATTCAACTCTTGACTTGCCGTATTCCATGAAAGGGTTAGTACAAGTTTTTACAAGTCCTCACCGTAGCTTTTTTACCAGTGTTATGGCTCAATCACTGAGGATAGCAGGTCAGGGTACACCCGTGCTAGTTGTACAATTTCTTAAGGGTGGCATTCATCAGGGACACGATCGCCCAATGCGGTTGGGACAAAAATTAGATTGGATACGTTGCGATTTACCTCGATGCATTGATACACCACAGGTGGACGAAACCGAAGCGCAATCTTTACAAAAGTTATGGCAATACACGCAAAAAGTTATCTTCGAGGATAAGTATTCTCTCGTTGTCTTGGATGAACTTAGCCTAGCCATTCACTTTGGCTTAATTCCTGAAACAGAAGTTTTGGCATTTTTGGCAAATCGTCCGTCACACATTGATATTATTTTTACGGGCCCAGAAATGCCCCAGTCTATTCTAGATATAGCAGATCAGATTTCAGAAATTCGTCGCAGCCATCAGCCTTAGTAAGAAGTAGCTTGGAACCGCACCAATGACGCAAATCGACCTGGATGAGGAGAAATTACTGTTTTTAATCGTGAACCTTTGACACGTTGTATGCAAGGTACAAGCTAAGTGGCGATCGCCAATGCGAACACAAACAAGAAGGCGTTCGCGTTAAGCTATCCTAGTATTTCAGTTTATTTAGTTACAAGATTGGAACAATGATTAAGAATGATAAATGGATTATTGAGCAAGCAGAAAAGGGAATGATTGTTCCTTTTGAAAAGTCTTTGATTCGACAACTTGAGAATCGAAAAGTCATAAGTTTTGGTCTTAGTTCTTATGGTTATGACTTATCCTTAAGTGAATTGGATTTTCGCGTGTTTCGCCACATTCCGGGTACAATTGTAGACCCCAAACGCTTCAATCCTAAAAATTTAGAAACAGCTGTTCTTCAGGAAGATGAAGATGGTTCAAAGTACTTTGTCATACCAGCCAACGCCTACGGACTTGGAGTGAGTCGTGAAAAAGTCTCAATGCCTAAAAATGTGACAGCAATTTGCGTAGGCAAATCTACCCTTGCGAGATGCGGGATAATTGCTAACATAACTCCTATTGAAGCTGGTTGGGAAGGATACATTACTCTAGAATTCAGTAATGCTTCTAGTGCAGACTGTCGCATTTATGCAAATGAAGGGGTTGTTCAGCTACTCTTCTTTGAAGGAGATCCTTGTGCTACTTCATACGCAGATCGTAATGGGAAATACCAAAATCAACAAGCTATGGTTACTCTTGCTAAAATCTGATGTTCAGTTAATAGTAACAAATTTCTTTAACGGTCGGTCTTGCTCGTATATCAACTCTCCTGTACTTGACAAAGCAAGCTCTGCTTTCTGCAACTCTCTTCCCAAATACATGGCGTGTTCGACTTGCAAGGCAGGACAATCTGCTGCGATCCAGGTTAAAATTTGTTTGGCAGATTTTCCCGAATAACAATTAACAACTTCTCCCGAACCGGGCGTCATGTGTTCGACAACAATTTCCTCATTTTGTACTACAATCGTAAAACTACCTGAGGGATCGCTATAGTCACGTTGTTGGCAAATTTTAGGGTAGTAAGTTTTTATAACTTTTTCAGCGTTCTCAAAACAATCATCATATATGTGAGCGCTTTGACTAACAGTAACAAGCGGACCCAGTTTCAAATTATATGCCGCACTTTTATTAATTTTATCTCTAATGTGCATTTGCAATGCTCTCAAACCCATAGCATTTGCACACCATGCTGAGAACATATCATTACTGCGGAAAGTTGCTGTGAGAGATAGCTCGCTATCAACGACTCTCACCCAAATATGGTTAAGACAAGGTGGGCTATCATTGGCATCATTCCCCACATCCCACAAAGACATCACGACTCTTGCTGAATTGATATCCTTGACAAGTTTGTCAATACACAACTGAATTTGATCCCGCCCAAAATGAGAACGCAATCTCTGCCCGTAAGTATATTTAACACCTTCATGTTGGGGAGCATCATCTAAAATTTGAGAAACATATTCTTGCAGAAAGCTTCGGTCAATTGGTAAATAATTGGGTTCTGGAAAATAAAAATTTTCTGGTTCTGAGGTAACAATTGCCATCAGATCGATCAATTCTTGCCATTGTCCATCATATGCAGTTGGTCGAAGAGTCCCCGTTGTCTTAATGAGATGAATAATTTTTACCCATGTTTCAGCAATGGTTTTTCCCTCAATTCTATGTCCGTACCGTTCCCCTGGTAAAATCGCAGACTCAACACCAGACAGATCAAATTCTAAAGGCGATCCCCAAGGTTCCATGGCTCCTTGTTGAGCATAGGACTTCACAGAAGATACCGCTTCAGCAATGGATTTGGCTTCACGATACTCCACTGACTGTCGCAGGTTCTGTAATGCGATCGCATCAACCTCAATATCGATGTATCCAGAATACGAAGACTTCACAACCCAGCACTGTCGCCCAGTATCACTGACACCTTTTTCAAAACCATTGCGGAAGAAGTCTAGCAAGCATTCACACGCACCTGCATTCTTGTCTTCCTTCGTCGCATTCAATATCACCAAGTAACGAACGTGGGGGTTAAGAAGCAAATTGCGAATCAGTAAGTTCAGTCCTCGTGTAGGAGAGTACAACTGTCCAATAACTGCATACTCTTCTGGTAGCAAGTGCTTTTGCACTGTACTCTTTACCGTCCATCCTGTCACGATCACTGTTTGTCCCTGCCCGTAAATTAACTGATTGGGCTTGTACAGTGCTTTATATTTAAACTGAAATGCGCTTACGGTCATAGCGCTGCCAAATCCCCGACTTCTTTAAGTAACTTAATGTGTTTCCAGATCCCGACTTTTAAGAAATCGGGGAGCTAGAACTATACACAGACTCTTAATACTACACCAAAAGCTTCTTCCAATTTTGTTGGCTGACAATGAGCCTCCTGTCTTAAATCGGCTCAACGAGCCGGAGGCTGGTAACGAGAAATGACTGCTCGCCAAATCTGTACATTTTTTCATCATGACCTTCGCATAACCAGGTTAAAAGCTTCACAGCCAGTACCCACAACAAAACTTATAGCGCTTTACATTCCTTAACTTATTTGTTACATTTATTTACATAAAGCAATTATTTCATTCAGGACATTTTTATGCAGTATAGAGGTGCCATAGTTGACGAAGCAGGTAAAATGAACAATTTTGCCATCGAGCCTAAAGTCTACGTAGACGAGCAAGGCGATCGCACTGGTTTTACTCCTTACGCCGAACTTACCAACGGTCGTTTGGCGATGATTGGCTTTGTGTCTCTAATAGCGTTAGAAGTGTTTACAGGTCATGGAATCTTTGGTTTACTACAAAACCTGTAAAAATAATTTTTACTTCTGGTAGCAAAGAGACGTGAGCCCATCGCGTCTTTTTGTTTTAAAAGCTGTCCGAAGGAAAGAGTGTTCAAAGGTACAAAATGCGGTATGTTCTTTTGGGTCAGAGAGAACACAACTGCTAACTATGAATAAAACGCCCAATATAGATCGTCAAAGGGAGCACCAAGCTAATGAACGCACATTTCTAGCTTGGCTACGCACTTCAATAGCGCTGATAGGCTTTGGTTTTGCTCTGGCTCGCTTTGGTTTGTTTTTACGCCAGCTGAACTTTACTCTGACTCAACAAGAACCCGTACCGCATCCAGTGTTTAACTCAGAGAATTTGGGCATAACTTTAGTCATCTTTGGTATTGTGACTATTGCCTTAGCAGCATGGCAGTACAATCAAGTTTTCCAGCAGATCGAACAGGGAAATTATCAACCCAAACGCTTCACTGTTTGGCTAATGACCGGATTTGTTATATTTTTTGGATTCCTGAGTTTACCAATGCTCCTCGTTCGAGAGAGATTGTTTACCCATCCTTCAAAACTTCCCATACAGCCCCAGTCACGCAATTGGCGTTAACGCCAACTCCCATACGGACGTAATGCTTGACGCCCCTACCAACTACCAACCATTTTTTCCTACAATGATAATTGTTAACTAATAACTGATTCGGTGAATCATGGCTTTAACTGCTTCAACGATGTTACCGCTAGGTACTCAAGCACCGGATTTTGAGTTACCGGATGTCAGAACTGGGGAAACAATTTCGCTTTCTAGCTTCACGGGGAAGAAAGCGCTATTGATTATGTTTATCTGTCAGCATTGCCCGTTTGTAAAGCATGTAAAACAAGAACTGGCACAATTGGGTAAAGATTATCTCAGTAAAGATTTGGCAATTGTTGCTATCAGTGCTAACGATGCTAAAAACTACCCAGATGATTCACCTGAGTCATTAAAGAAAATGGCTGTAGAGCTAGATTTTAACTTTCCCCTTTGTTACGACGACAGCCAAGAAACAGCAAAAGCGTACACCGCCGCTTGCACTCCCGATTTCTTCTTATTTGATGCCGATCGCAGGTTAGCTTATAGGGGACAATTAGATGATAGCCGTCCGAGTAATGGGAAACCCGTAACAGGTGCAGATTTACGTGCTGCTATAGAAGCTGTATTAGCAGAGCGATCGCTCTTAAGCGAGCAAAAGCCAAGTGTCGGTTGCAATATCAAATGGAAACCTGGTAACGCACCAAGTTATTTTGGCTAATAGCTAATAGCTAATAGCTAATTGTAGAAATTTCCAGTCTGACCTTAGCTATTAACCGTTAGCCATCAGCCATTAACCATTAGCCATTAACCATTAGCCATTAGCCATCAATGTTTAATATCTAATTGAAGGATGTAATTTCCCAATTGCACATCTCCCGTCCACAATTCGTATTCCACTCGCAAATGCTTGGGAAAAGGATGTCCGTCCAATTTTAAATTGCGAGTAAAGTTCCGCAGACGTATAGGTTCGTTTTGTTGTATGGGTTCGCTAGGTAACCAGTAACGAGTAATTCCATAAACCCCTTGTTCCCAAAAATGACGGTAACTGAGCTGATTGTTACCTTGCATGGTCATAATGACTCGGTAAGGGGAGATCTCCAACCAAAGGACTCTGGGGCTATTGGGGATAGCGCTGCTTGGTTCTTCCAATAAATTCTTTTGTTCGTTATGGGGTCTTTCTGTTTTACAATTCTTTACAGGTGGTGTCGTTAAAAGTAAGTGGAATCGATCGCAATCTTTCTGATAAAGAGTTGCAGCAGTTTCAACAACAGACCAAACTGGTAGATCTGTAGAAACCAGTGATAAGCACACGGGCTTGCGATGGTGAGTAAGCATGGGAGCGAAAAGGGTTAAAAGCCAATAAACGTTTCAGAAATTAACAAATATCGGTAGCTCTGACGGTACTGAGAAAGCGATAGGATACTAGCGCAGTCACACGTCAATTCATCCTAATGTCAGCTTCTGTTATAACTGTAGAAATCGGGGACAATACTTCTCAAAACTTAATCATTAAACGACCAACGACTGGATTATCTTTACAAGGTCGTATCCGAGTTCCTGGGGACAAATCCATTTCCCACAGAGCTTTAATGTTGGGTGCTCTAGCATCTGGGGAAACCACAATTAAAGGTTTGCTTTTGGGGGAAGATCCTTGCAGCACAGCGAGTTGTTTCCAAGCCATGGGCGCAGAAATTTCCGAATTAAATACGGAACTCGTGAAGGTGAAAGGTATTGGTTTGGGAAACTTACAAGAACCCATTGATGTCCTCAATGCGGGAAACTCTGGAACAACAATCCGTCTCATGCTGGGGCTTCTCGCATCTCATCCAGGACGTTTCTTTACTGTCACGGGAGATAATTCACTGCGATCGCGTCCCATGTCTCGTGTTGTTAAACCTTTACAAGAAATGGGAGCACAAATTTGGGGGCGGAAGGGAAATTCCCTAGCTCCTCTGGCTGTTCAAGGAACAGCTCTCAAGCCCATCCACTTTAATTCTCCCATTGCTTCAGCACAAGTCAAATCCTGCATTCTGCTTGCAGGTTTATTAACAGAGGGAAAAACAACAGTTACCGAACCAGCCCTTTCCCGCGATCACAGCGAGCGAATGTTAAAGGCTTTTGGAGCAGAATTAACTGTAGACCCGGAAACCAACAGCGTCACTGTCACCGGACCATCTCAACTTCACGGACAAACAGTGATTGTACCGGGAGATATCAGTTCTGCTGCTTTTTGGTTGGTCGCAGGAGCGATCGTACCAAATTCGGAATTGACCATTGAAAATGTTGGCGTTAATCCCACCCGTACTGGCATTTTAGAAGCGTTGGAAATGATGGGTGCTGATATCCAGCAAGTGCAGGAGCGCACGGTAGCAGGAGAACCAGTAGCAGATTTACGGGTACGTTCCAGTCGTTTGAAGAGTTGCACCATTGCAGGCGACATAATACCCAGGTTGATTGATGAGATTCCTATTTTGGCAGTTGCAGCAGCTTTTGCAGAAGGAACAACAGTGATTCGAGATGCTGAAGAATTGCGAGTCAAGGAAAGCGATCGCATTGCTGTGATGGCTCATCAACTTAATAAAATGGGAGCAAAAGTGACAGAGTTACCCGATGGGATGGAAATTACTGGAGGTACTCCTCTTTCAGGTGCTGAAGTCGATAGTTATACCGATCACCGAATTGCAATGAGTTTGGCGATCGCAGCCCTCAATGCTTCTGGAGCCACTCACATCCAGCGTGCGGAAGCGGCTGCTGTTTCTTACCCAGAATTTGTTGCTACCTTACAACAAGTTTGTCGCAGCTAAATGGGTTTGTAGTTGTACTTCTTTTTGGTCTTTCTCGTTCCCAGGCTTCGCCTGGAAACGAGAGTGTCTGAACCAGTCACCGACGCTCGGTCAGTGTTAGGCGATCGTGAGGAGCATCAAAATCAATAATCGGTCCTTTGGGAACAATCCGAGTGGGATTGACTTTGGGATGACTTTTGTAATAGTGCCGTTTAATATGGTCGAGATTACAAGTTTCTTTAACTCCTGGCTGTTGATAGAGATCTTTAAGATAATTCCAGAGATTGTGAAACTCAGTAATCCGGCGTAAATTGCACTTAAAATGCACGTAGTAAACTGCGTCAAAGCGAAACAGAGTTGTAAACAGACACCAATCTGCTTCAGTGATTTGATCTCCACACAAATAGCGTTGTTTTCCTAAAAGTTTCTCCCAACGATCGAGAGCTGCAAATAATTCAGTCACTGCTTCATCATAGGCTGACTGAGTTGTAGCGAATCCAGCCCGGTACACGCCATTATTGATAGGTTGGTAAATGGCATCAATGGTCTCATCTACAGATTTCTGCAAGTCTTTTGGATAAAAATTGACATCGTGCTTGGCAAAAGCATCAAACTCGGTGTCCAACATCCGTATAATTTCTCGGGATTCATTATTGACTATTGTGCCATTTTGTGCATCCCATAAAACGGGAACCGTGACTCGTCCGGTATAATTGGGGTCGGCTTTGAGATAAAGTTGCCATAAATACTGAGTGCTGTTAATTGTATCGGGAATGCATCCCGGTTCATCAGAAAATTCCCAACCGTTGTCCCGCATTTCTGGTGCAACTACCGAAAGACCAATGACATCTTGCAGTCCTTTCAATTCGCGGAGAATGGCAGTGCGGTTTGCCCAAGGACAAGCCCAAGAGATGTACAAATGGTAGCGTCCCGGTTCAGCTTTGAACCCACTAGAACCGTCAGCTGTAATTTTGTTGCGAAAGGTTGTTGAGGGACGGATAAATTTTCCTTGTGAGTCCTCTTGCTCCCGTTGCGATACCCACTGACCATCTTTCAGGATTCCCAAGCTCATTGTTTTAGTTCTTAGTTGTTGGTGATTAGTGGTTAGTGTGTAGCACAGGCGTCTCGCCTGTTATTGTTGGTGGTTGCCGATCTTCTGGTATTAGTTATAGCTGATTGCTAGTAACTAAATTTACCTCTGAGGGTAGAACCTAATAATTATTGACACCATTAAAGGTTAATACTATCTACCACTAACCACTAACCACTTACTCTTCAGGATTGAGTATTTTGGGAACCTTGAAAAACTCACCTTCTTGCTCGGGTGCGCTCTGAAGAATGGCTTCGCGATCGCTGTAGGGTTGCAGCCGATCGGGTCGTGTTACATTACTGACATCAATAGCCCGTGTTGTGGGTGGTACATCAGTCACATCTAATGCATTCAGTTGCTGCACGTAGTCAAGAATATCTCCGAGCTGTGTGGTGAATTTCTCTTCCTCTTCTGGTGTTAACTCTAACCGAGCTAAAAGAGCGACTTTGCGGACTTGTTCGCGGTCAATCATGATTTATCTGGTCACTGGTCACTGGTCACTGACTAAAAGAATACGTCAATTTGAGAGCGTCCGGTTGTCTTCAGCCAGTTTTGGGCTTCAATGTAGTTATTGGGAGCTAAGCGGATTGCTCTAATCCAATAATCTGCAGCTTGGTCAAACAGCGATTCTCCAAGGTCTTCGTTTCCTGCTTCTTTTGCCTTTTCTCCTTGATAGTGGTAAATAACGGCAATGTTATTTAAGGCTTGGGGTAGGCGGGGATTGCATTCTAAAGCTTGATGATACAATTCCAATGCTTTGTCGTGCTCGCCATTGCTGGCGTGAATTAATCCCATGTTGTAGAGAATGTAGCTGCGATCGTTGGTATCTTCTTCCAATTCGAGAGCTTCTTGATAGTTTTCTAGAGCTTCAGCGTATTCTCCTTCTGACTGCGCCGACATTCCATCTCGGTAGTAAACAAAGGCTTCTTTAGCTCTCTTATTAGCTGGCAGAATCTTAAGGATTAGATCTGCCATAACTGTAAAGGTTTTGTCAATGAAATTGTCGTTCTTCTGAGTTCTTGGCATATTGAGTTTGTTATGATGTCGGTGCCAATATAATTGCGGTTTGCAAGGTGCCTGGTAGGCAGTTGAGTACTCAGTACTCACCACTAACCAACTGCTCAATAGCTAATCTAACTGATTTGCAGCTACATTTTCGCGCTTAATGCTTGAATACAATCTGGGCTATCGTGCTTGGGATTGTTTACTGCAGTGCTTACAGGATAGGCAGTCATTGCTTCAGATGGGTAGGGTTGCATTAGTTGTTGTACCATCTCTGGCGTTTGCACCTGCGGAGCCAACCACAAATCGTAATCTTTCCGAGCGAGAATCACTGGCATGCGATCGTGTACTGGTTCGAGTAATTCGTTTGCCTTTGTTGTCAAAATTGTACAGGATGATACGGTTTGGTCTGCGGGCGATTGCCATTCCTCCCACAATCCTGCAAACCCAAAAGCTTCCCCATTTTGTAGGCGAAAATAGAACGGCTGTTTTTTCCCGTCACGTTGCTGCCATTCGTAAAAACCGTCTGCCACTATTAAACAACGTCGCCGTTTAAACGCCGAACGGAAAGCAGGTTTCTCTGCTACTGTTTCTGCTCTTGCATTAATCAGTTTTGCTCCCATTCCTGGCTCTTTTGCCCATGAAGGAATCAAACCCCATCGTAACTGCTGTAATTTACGCTTTTCACTGGTTTGGTCGTACAAGACTGCCCATACCATTTGCGTAGGTGCAATGTTATATTTCGGCTCCAAGTCAGAAATTTCCACATGGAAGCTTTGTGCTAAAGCTGTTGCTGACTGGCTCAAAGTAAATCTTCCACACATACTTTTTCCTTAACTAATGATTAATATTAAACATCTAAAGTCCGGCATTAAATATTACTTTTATTTTTTATTTTTGAGAGAATTCTTTTTTCTACTAAAATGTTTTCTTGTCTATATATTTTATCATATTTATTTGTCTTTTCCGAAGATATGCTGTATTTTTACAACATGACCTGTCAACCAATTCATCCCAATTTTTTTTGGCATGGAAACCCTGCGTTTGTATGATTTTTTACCCTCAGGCAATGGCTACAAGATACGTCTTTTATTGACACAAATTGGCATCCCATTTGAGAGGGTAGAGGTTAATATTACCAATGGTGAAACCCGAACAGCAGAATTTTTAAGTAAAAATCCAAACGGTAAAATTCCTGTTTTGGAAATTCAACCAGGGAAATACTTAACAGAATCAAATGCCATTCTGGTGTATCTTAGTGAAGGAACGGAGTTCTTACCCTACGATCCCTATTCACGAGCAAAAGTACTACAGTGGTTGTTTTTTGAGCAGTACAGCCACGAACCTTACATTGCTACACCAAGATTTTGGATTTCCATACTAGGTAAAGCTGAAGAGTACACTACAGCTATAGAGCAAAAACGCGAACAAGGTTACGCAGCTCTTAAAGTCATGGAAAACCATTTATCAAATCACCATTTTTTTGTAGGAGACCGATACACAATTGCTGATATTGGTTTATTTGCTTACACTCATGTAGCTGAGGAAGGAGGATTTAACCTATCGCCCTTTCCTAAAATACAAGCTTGGATAGAACGAGTGAAAGCACAACCAGGACATATCAGTATCACGGAAGAAATTAAAACATTTCAAACTGTCGAGTTGTGAGTTATTACTCAATACACACAAGATACATTACCTACGCAGAGACACGCAGATAGAACAAGCTATTCCCGCATTCATCTGCGTTCATCTGTTGCTCCAAGCTCCTATTTTTTTAATATGAAGAGCAAAGGGTGAGTGCTTCGCGATCGCCGCTCACTGATGAGTATCAATTTCAACTAACTTTTGCCGTGACGATAAACCCAACTTAATCCTAATACAGGATTTTGGCACGTCAAATTTTGCTGCGAGCAATCGAATTAACTCTTCATTCGCCTTACCATCTACAGGTGGAGATTTTAGATGCACTGTAAGACTTCCATCAGCTTCTTCTTCTATTTTGGCAACTTTTGAATTGGGTTTAACTTTGACTTTTTTTTGCATCATGTTATAAAGACAGCTATGGACGCCTACGAATGAAGATGTTGGGGTAAATAGCCACGTCCATTATAAGTCGTATAAAACCGCCCCGCTGTCTTGATAGCTAGTGGGGTGCTTCTGCCTTATAAATCAAGTATCAAACATTACCTTTTACCTTGCTGCCTTTATATGGTAATTTTTGCAACCACAACCACCCCAAAACACAGCCCAACAAGTAATGGGGAAAATCCCACCAAGTAAAAGTCGTACCAAGCAACCACTGACCTATCAAGGTAGCGCGGAATTGCTCTAATAGAGGTGGATGCCATAATTGTAAAAATTCCAGCATACAAGTGATAAGAAAAACCCATAAGGGAATTTGCCAGATAGCTGCTTGACCTTTAAAAAATATAAATGCAAATAAGCACCAAAAAATTTCGTAAAAAACAGCAGATCCATAATTGTTTAACCATCCATCGCCAGGACCGACATAATACTTAAAGAAAAAACCCATCGCGGTAACGATGAGCAAAGATAAGAGGATGTGAAAGTTTGGTGTTTGTCTGGACAGCATTGTTTTAGAATTGGGGCTGGGGAAAAGAAGTTAAACTACATTTATACACCATTCTCCAGCCAAGAAACCCGTAAAGAGATCGCCCTACGGGTAATTTGGGTTACCATTGCCAATGACTGAAATTTTATGGCGATAAATTAATTCGCCACCATACCAACCAGAGACACCAAGAAGAGTAGCAACAAGAACTGAAATAACAAGTCCCCAAGGCAATACAGCCGATATAGGGTTATTCCAACGGACTGCAAGATTAATAACAGTCAGTAAAAGAGCTGCAATATTGAGAAACATATGCGCCCAACCTGCAGTACGCTTGCGGACTCTAGGTATTCTGAGAAAATCCAAAATACCAGTCAAAGCTGCTACAAGACCCCCTACTAATCCACCAACAATTAACCAAAAAGAAGCTTTTGCCCAAAAAACATCTCCAGTGAACCAGAAGACTGCATCAGTTAACAGTGCTCCTACAAGGAAAGCGATCGGGAATTGAACGAGAATTGGGTGAATGGGGTGTCCTACCACTGAAACCGTACTCGGGATACCAGTGTCTCTAAATTCTCTGTTATCACTTTCTAGAAAAGCAGGAATATTTGGATAGGGTGTTGTGTTTCTTTCTTGAGTTTCCGTCATTTCTCTTCCTTGACTATTGTATAAAATGAACTGGGGTTTGGGGAATAGAAACAAATCTCCCACAAGAAGGCAAGTTTGTTTCTAGTTCCAGGCTTCTTTATCGACTAGCCTGTAGGAATTTGCTCCACAAAAGCTTCTGCTTGGATAATGAGTTTGCCTTGTTCAGCTTCTAGTTGTTTAATTCGGAGGGTCATTCCTTCTAAATCGAAATTACTCAAATTTAAAATTTTACTAGTTGCATTTACCAAAGCTTTTGTGAGTTCGGGAGATACTTCTTGAGTCTCGGCATATTCCACATTTTCCAAACTCACTGTTTGCCCGTTTCCGCTAACTTTAGGTACTGCGGAAAAGGCTACTTTGTGATTTTCATTAGTTTCTTTTAAAATCACGTTAGCGCTTAACGTAACTTTGTTATTACCGGGTAACCGAAAATCAACTTGTTGAGTAACAATTGTTCTAGATTGCCCGTTGATATGAATTTTTTGCTCTTGCAATTGAGAGCGAACATAGTCAGAGTTAAAGGCACGGTTAATATCTTCTTGAGTTAAAACAACCCTGGCAGTTCCTTTTGCTGGTTTGGTAAGTTCTATCTTTCCAAAAGCAGCACTTAGGGGATTGATAGCTACGCTACCCGTATGCATTTCCATTTCCTGCATGCGAAGGTCTTTTTGCATAACCAAACCTTCGCCTTCAATAGTCACTGAATCCACTTCACCCTGAATGAGTTTGAAGGGATCGGTTTGAATATTTACATCCAAATTTTCTACTTCATCTAATTGGCTGGATAGACCTATTTCTGCGGCTTTGTTTAGTGCATGCTCGCCAAGTCCCGGATTATCGGGCATTGTGTTTTTATCTCCTATTTGATCTTCCTTGCGCCAATCTAGAAAATTGGCGCAGACAATTAATCTATCTTGTGGGGTAATCGAAAGAACTCTCTTATCTATCAAATAGCTGAGATTTCCTTTAATTGAGGTGAATTTTCTTTTTTCTACCCGAAGTTTTGTGAGCTATCGGTCAAAAGAAAGATGGAATGTAATTGATAATTGTGCAACTTTTGAAATTGAAATCACTACAAAAAATTTTCCAGAGGGGAACCAGAAAATGGTTGCAACTTTAGATGATACCAAGCGTTCTGCCCTTGCTATTAAACTGGCAGATATGAAGGCAATTCAAAAGCTGATCGTTGAAAACGAGCAAAAGTTGCTCAGCCAAATTAGCGATTCCGAAGTTGCCGATCGCTTCCGGAAGATGCTTGATGATGATAACAAGAACATAGGCGTTCTGGAAACTGTAATCGGTCAGTATGGCATTCAAGCCGAACCAGAAAACACAGTTACACAAATGATTGACAAGGTTCGTCAATTGCAGCAAGGATCTGAATTGAGCTTGTATGAAAAAGTGTTCCAGCACGAATTGCTGAAGCACCAGCAAGTGATGACTGGTTTGACCATTCACAAAGCAGCACAAAAAGTTGGTGCTGACGTATTGTTGGCTATTGGACCTTTAAACACTGTTAACTTTGAGAACCGCGCTCATCAAGAGCAACTCAAGGGTGTTCTAGAGATTCTGGGTGTTCGCGAACTCACCGGTCAAGACGCCGATCAAGGTATCTGGGGACGCGTTCAAGACGCTATGGCTGCATTAAGCGGTGTATTTGGTAGCGCAGTTACCCAAACCTCTGATAAGAACGATTTGAACGTTCAGGATGTTATCCGTCTGGATCACAACAAGGTTAACACCCTGTTCACCGAACTTTTAGCTAGCAACAATCCTCAAAAGATCCAAGAGTACTTCGGTCAGATCTTCAAGGATCTCACTGCTCACGCTGAAGCTGAAGAGCAAGTTGTCTATCCTGCAGTGCGTCCCTTCTACGGTCAGAACGACACTCAAGAACTGTACGACGAGCAAGCTGAAATGAAGCGGTTGTTAAAAGAAATTCAATCTATCAACCCTTCTAACATGGAGCAGTTCAAAGATAGAATTAAAAACTTGATGGATATTGTTGGCGACCACATTCGTCAAGAAGAAAGCACAATGTTTGCTGCTATCCGCAACAACTTAAGCTCCGATCAAAGCGAGCAATTGGCAACTCAATTCAAAGCAGCTAAGGTTGAAATTCAGAAGAAGCTTGGCGTAGTTGGCGCTAGATAGTCTAGAGATTTAGAGACGCAAAGCTTCGCGTCTCTAGATCGGTTTCAGGTGAAAGATGATAACTCCCACACCAAGTGTTGGGAGTTTTTGTTTGTTGATGAGATCTGTTATTTTTCTATGCTTTTAGGGAATACTTAATTTAAGATACTCAACGCTGGAAAGCCCTACATAACAAATGTCAGTCACGCCTTTATATGAACGTGCAACCTACTTACCGCAAGCAATTGAATATGCTCCTGTTGGGATAGTGCTGTTCGATCGCGAAATGCGCTATTTAATGGTGAATTCAAAATGGCTCGAGGACTATAACTTGACCGATGACATTATCGGGCGCTCTCACTACGAGATCTTTCCGGATCAGCCTGAAGAATGGAAGCAAATTCACCAACAATGTTTGACAGGTGCGATCGCACAAAGTGATGAAGACGCCTATCTAAGACAAGATGGATCGCTTCTGTGGATGCGCTGGTCACTTCGCCCTTGGTACACCACGAGTGGTGAAATTGGCGGCTCGATCATGTACAACGAAAACATGACTCAGCGCAAACAAGCAGAGATAGCGCTTCAACATAGCGAAGAACGATTTCGCTTGTTGATTGAAGCAACATCTCAAATTATCTGGGATACTAACGGAAAGGGCGAGTTTGTCACAGAACAACCTCAATGGCATGCCTTTACCGGACAATCTTTTGATGAATTTCAAGGATGGGGCTGGTTGAATGCGATTCATCCTGAAGATAGAGCATATACTGCTGAAATGTGGTTAAATGCACTTGATAAGAAGATATATTACGAAATTGAGCATCGTTTGTGCCGTTATGATGGCGAGTATCGCTACATGAGTGTACGAGGTGTTCCCATATTGAACGCAGATGGAAGCCTTCGAGAATGGATTGGAATACATAGCGATATCACCGCTCGCAAAGAAGCTGAACTAGCGCTTGCTAAAGCGAAAGAAGCCGCAGAAGCAGCAAGTTATGCAAAAAGTGAATTTCTTGCTAACATGAGCCACGAGTTGCGAACTCCATTGAATGGCATACTGGGGTATGCTCAAATCCTGCAACGTTCAAAACACTTGACTGAAGAAGAGCGATCGCAAATTAATGTGATTTACCAGTGTGGTTCGCATTTGCTCACTCTAATCAATGATATTCTCGATTTATCAAAGATTGAAGCTCAAAAATTAGAACTTCTACCTACTGACTTCCACTTGCCTGCATTTCTGCAAGGTGTAGCGGAAATGTGCCGCATCCGCGCCGAACTCAAAGGCATTGAGTTTCACTACCACTTGACATCAGACCTACCAATTGGTATCCAAGCTGATGAAAAACGCTTGCGACAAGTGCTGATTAACCTTCTTAGCAATGCTATCAAATTTACCGATACAGGCAGCGTTATTTTCACGAGCGGCTATGTTTCAGAAAGCACAATTCGCTTTGAAGTTTGCGATACTGGTATCGGTATCGCCCAAGAACAACTCCAAGCCATTTTTCAGCCCTTTGAGCAGGTGGGAGACCGACAACGACAGACGGAAGGTACGGGGCTTGGATTGGCAATTAGCCAAAAAATCGTGGAATTAATGGGGAGTTCCATTCAAGTTCGGAGCGAGCTGGGTGTTGGCAGTATTTTTTGGTTTGATGTCAACTTACCTGTTGCTGATGAGTGGGCGAAAACATCCCAAACAGACGCTCGCGGACAGATTAATGGTATAAAATATTGCCAACCTAAAATTCTGATTGTTGATGACAAATGGGCAAATCGCTCTGTTATTGTCAATTTACTCAGTCCGATTGGTTTTGATGTCCTTGAAGCAAGTGATGGGGAAGAGGGCTGGCAAAAAGTGGAGGAATTTCAGCCAGATTTAGTCATCACCGATTTGCTGATGCCAAAACTGGAAGGGTTTGGTCTCATTGAGCGTATTCGCCAGTCTGAAGCATTTAAGGACATCATTATTATTGTGTCATCTGCAAGTGTCTTTGAAAGCGATCGCCAGCGCAGTTTAGAAGCAGGAGGAAATGATTTTCTTCCCAAGCCAGTAGAGGCTATTGAGTTGCTCGAGAAATTGAAACAACATCTCCATTTGGAGTGGATTTATGAAGAGCCAGAAACTGCAAGCAATCAAGAGCAAGATCGTGGGAGTCTAGTTGCTCCACCTACAGCACAAATGGAAATTTTGTACGAATTAGTGATGAAAGGCAACTTTAAGGGAATTATTAAACAAGCAGCCCTACTCGAACAAATGGATGAGAAATACATTCCCTTTGCGAAAAGACTGCATCAATTAGCAAAAGAGTTTAAAGACCAAGAAATTCTAGAACTCATTCAATTGTATAAGTAAGTGATATGAATCTTGCAGCCGAGCAAAATCCGACAGTTCTCATTGTTGATGACAACCCTGCTAATTTAAGTGTTTTATCCGATGCTCTCGACCAAGCGGGTTTAGAAGTTTGGGTTGCAAAATCCGGAAAAGTAGCTTTAGAACGAGTGAAATATGCTCTACCCAATTTAATTTTATTAGATGTGATGATGCCAGAAATGGATGGATTTGAAACTTGCCGTCAATTAAAAGCATCTCCACAAACCAAAGATATTCCTATCATTTTTATGACAGCACTTTCCGAGACTGCTAGTAAAGTTGAAGGTTTTCAAGTTGGTGCTGTAGACTATATCACGAAACCTTTTCAGCAAGAAGAAGTTTTATCTCGAGTTAAATTACACTTAAAACTACACGACTTAGCTGAAAAACTAGAACTAAAAAATGCTTTGTTAGAGCAAAAAGTGGCAGAAGTTACCCAAGCTTACGATGAATTGGAAAAAATGCAAATTAAACTGATTCAAAATGAGAAATTGAGCAGTTTAGGACAAATGATTGCGGGAATTTCTCATGAGATTAACAACCCCATGAATTTTATTTACGGTAATATTATTTATGCAGGTGAGTACACCCAAGATATACTCAATCTTCTGCATCTTTACCAAGAAGATTACCCACAGCCAACTTCTCGCATTCAAGCAATCATAGAAACAATCGATATCGATTTTGTTCAAAACGATCTCTTAAAGCTGTTTGATTCGATTGCGTCAGGCGCACAACGCATTCAATCGATTGTTAAATCAATGCGTAACTTCTCCCGGATAGATGAAGCCAATTTAAAAGCAGTGAATATCCATGAGGGACTTGACAGTGCGATCGCTCTTTTAAATTATCGCTTAAAGGCTACACACAAGCGTCCCAGTATTGAAGTTGTTAAAAAGTATGGAGAATTACCACTTGTTGAATGTTGGGCGGGACAACTCAATCAAGTCTTTATGAATATTCTTAACAATGCCATTGATGCATTAGAGGAGCACAACCAATATCGTTCATTTGAGGAGATCGAGCAGCAACCAAGCCGCATTGAAATTCACACAACGTTGAATGGAGATGATAAAGTAGCTATTCATATTACAGATAACGGTTTGGGAATCGATGAAGAAACAAAAGCAAAATTGTTCGATCCTTTCTTTACGACAAAATCTGTTGGAAGAAGTGGATTGGGATTATCTATCAGTCGTGAAATTGTTGTGAAAAAACACGCTGGCAATCTCTACTGTCAATCTACCTTAGGACAAGGTACAGAATTCATAGTACAGATTCCAATTAAACAGTAATTTTTCTTATTCAAGTAATTAGTGATAATAAACGGCTCCTAAAGCTGTAAGAGTAGCTTTCTGGGATGCGCTCAAGCCCAAGATAGCAGTGATATTCATATCTTCATAAGGACGAGGCGATCGCAGCATATGACCAATCTCAAAGCTTCAGCCTCTATCTAACTTTTTAATAAACTTCATCATGACTACCAATATCAATCAATAAAATCACCATTTCTAACAAATTGTCATCTTCAGAGAATTTAAAGATAATTCTACAATCGTAAGCAACAGAACAAGACCACAATCCCTCTAAATCTCCTATTAACTTATGAGACTTTAAAGATGGTGTAAATGGATCGTCTGCCAAAAGCCTTAATACCGTAACAATTTGATTCTTTAATTGGGGATTTTTCTTTGTAATCTTCCTAAAAGACCGCTTAAATCCATTACTCCAGACAACTTCCATCATCATCTCCTAGTAAATCAGCGATCAAATCATCAACGCTTCCCCTCTTGGCTGTCCCATCCTTAAAAGCCTGCATTACTTCCTGGGCGTTGGTCAAAATTTCAACCCGCCGTTTCTCAATTCGTTGTTGTCGAAGAAACTGAAATAAATACTCTCGTTCTTCTACGGGCAAACTTTCAATAGAATTAATAATTTCTTGTAAAGTCATTAAAAAAGCTCCCAATCAAGTAAACTCTGCCTTTGCTAATTCTATTTTAATCTCTAACTCTAAAACTTCAGCTTCTTATATCCTATTTTTGTAAAATATGGTAATAGATTACACTATTTAAGTGTAAATGATTTTGTCGCGATTGGGATCGCAGTTTTAAACAACACAAAACAACAGCACAAATCATTGTCATTGTTACAGTTTCTTGCAATACGATCGCACTCCAGAGCATTGCAAATAGGGGAATGAAATAAGCCACTGTTAAAGCTTTTGTCTAGCCAATATTTTGAATTAATCTGAAGTGTCTAATCGCAAGTCTCTATTGACAATCGCCCGAGCGATCGCAATAATCGATGTTGCTCCAGTTTAGTAAAATAAATCCCCAGGCTTCAAACTGGGGTCGCTTGACTTTATTAAGAATAAGCGTGGGAAAAACTAACGTAAATTCGCTAGTTTGGTAAGATTCAACTTCTAACACTGGTCAGCGATTAAACTTCTTGCCAGTATTTATATGCAGAATATGCCAAGGTAACGACTCCAGTAATAATGGCAGATTCATCAACATCAAAAAGGGGATGGTGCAATGGGTAATTTAGAATTCTATCTTTGAAGCCAACACCCAATCGAAACATGGAACCAGGAGCGTGTTCTAAATAGACAGAAAAATCTTCAGCACCAAGGGATGATTCGGGAAGTACTTGGACGCGATCGCTACCCCAAGCTTCTTCAGCAGCTGATTGCAGAAGTTGCGTCAAAAAGTAATCGTTTTGTACTCCCGGTACGCCTTGACGGTAATTTACTTGATATTTTGCGCCGTAAGAATGACAAACACTCTTTACGATTTTTTCAATCCACTCTGGAAGATTGGCGCGGGTTTCGGGATGCAGAGAACGCACGGTTCCCAGTAACTGTACTTTATCAGAAATGATATTTGGCGCTCTACCACCCTCAATCTTTCCAATCGTGACAACTACAGGACGTAAGGGATTTTGTGTCCGGCTGATGGCTTGTTGCAGGGAGGTTATCACTTGTGAAGCGATCCAAATAGCATCAACCGCCTCATGAGGTCGAGCACCATGTCCTGATTCCCCAATAATGATAATTTCTAAATCATCCGCTGCTGCAGTGAGTGCGCCATACCGGACACCAATAGAACCTGCAGGTATGGATGGAAAAACATGAACGCTCAGTATACCCGAAACATCTTTCATGGCTCCATCAGCTACCATCCAGTTAGCCCCTTGAGCAATTTCCTCAGCGGATTGAAATAAGAACCTGACTTTACCAGGTAATTCCTCAGCTATCTGAGACAGTACCATTGCGGTTCCCAAACCAACAGTTGTATGAACATCATGACCGCAGGCGTGCATGATACCCGGAGTGCGAGAAGCGTAATCTAAAGCAGTTTGTTCGCAAATTGGCAAAGCATCCATATCAGCACGTATTGCCAATAATCGCTCTGAATTGCCAGTTCCTCTGAGTTCTCCAACAACACCAGTTTTGCCAACGCCTTCTTTGACGGAAAGACCACTCGAAGATAAAACTCCAGCAACAAAGGCAGCTGTTTGTGACTCCTGAGCGCTCAGTTCTGGATGAGCATGGATGTGACGGCGAATTTCAATTAAACGAGGTGCGAGTGTGCTCGCTAAATCCTTGATGCGAGTAAGCATTTGTCAGCCAGTTTACACTTTTTCTTTATAATAGGATTGATGGCAGCAAACAATGTGTTCCTTAAGACAGTAACTAACTCTGATTTTAAAGCACTAATTATATCCCCGACTTCTTTGAAAGTCGGGAATACGAACAACTTCACACCCTATAGTTGGTATGGTAAACTACGATTCTGCAATTACTCAGTGTAGCAGGTTGTACCAGTAGCGCGTTCCAATTTAAAAGCGTTACAGTCTTTAGGGCTTTCGCGCTGTAATGACCATCCATAAGGTTTGTCAGAAGTGACATTACCTGTGGGCATAGTTGTTAAGCGGAAGTGTGCTCCTCTAAAATTCGTGAACTGTGTTTTCGCGTCTTTAAGATTAGCAGCTTCTAAATTAGCACTCATAAAACCCACGTAGCTGAGATTAGCATTTTCTAGAGAAGCTGATTTAAGATTCGCACCGATTAATGAAGCACCCGTAAGATTGGCAGAACTTAACACAGCACCTTGCAAATTAGCACCTGTTAAATCCGCATTTGCAAGATTGACTCCGGTTAAATTAGCACCTTGTAGGTTAGCGTCTCTCAAACTGGCTCTACTGAGATTGAATTGAGTGAGATCTGCATTAGTGAGATCGCAACGCGGACAGGTATTTGTTGCCTTTAACTGTTCCACATCTTGCGGATTTTGAGCCAAGGCTTGTGCTGCTAAGCCAAAACAAGTTAACAACGCAGTCGTAACAGCTATTTTTACGTTCATAGTTTCTTTCAAATAAATCCTTTGTTGAAGAATTTGGCGTACTGCTATACTTACATATAGAAGTTATTATGCATATGTTAAGAGTAAAGGAACAGTAAAGAAAACGTGAATATACCGTAAAATCTTGTGAACAGGCTACTCAAAAATAAGTCCGCAGAATAGAATGATGACATCAGCGAAATATACAGAAACTCTATAGCCTACGAATTATGATTCCCCCCAGCCTGGTATAAGAAATGGCTGGGGGGAAAATTTTTTGGGAATGTCGGATTTTGGATTCGGGTAATAGTTCTTCCCCCTTGTCTCCCTTATCTCCCTTGTCCCCCTCGTTCCTCACTTCCATCCCAAAAAGCGCAACCCAGGAACAATTAAGTAATGGCTGATTCCCAACCAGAAACTTAGCACAACACCCATAAAACTAAAAAAGATAACTGGTAGCAATATCTCCGTTAGACTGGGCGAGTTAAAGAAGTTAAAAATATTTGTGGGGAACCCTAACATCACTAAGAATGCGAAGACGATCGCAGTACCAAACGCAGCAATAAAAGCGTACACGATGTGATGGCTGCGAAGCCCCAAACCCAAACTCAGCAGGGAAACAGTGCCTAAAACTAATCCCACTAATCCCTCTGGTATGCTTTGAGGAGTCATCAGTTGTAGAATTAACCAACCAAAACCGTAGCTAATAACGCTCATAACCGACGCTACGACAAATCTTCGTCGCTGACCAAACCCACCGGCGATGGTTAATCCCCATGCAGTTCCCAATCCAGCACCTATAAATAAAAGAATCTCCGAGCCAAAAATTATTTGAGAAATTCCCGTTGCTTCAAATAACCGTTCGGATAAAAATTGGGCTAAGTAGTCGTCTAGAGTAATTTGAGATGCTAAGAGAAATCCTGCGATCGCACCCAAGCTAGCACCAACTCCAGTTAAAATCATTGTCCACAGTGTATCCAGACAGGCT
The DNA here is from genome assembly GCF_000760695.4 of Tolypothrix bouteillei VB521301. Taxonomy (GTDB): domain Bacteria; phylum Cyanobacteriota; class Cyanobacteriia; order Cyanobacteriales; family Nostocaceae; genus Scytonema; species Scytonema bouteillei_A. Next base: position 46,086 of record NZ_JHEG04000002.1, read on the forward strand.
AGTATAACCGAAACAATCGTTTTAACTAGAAAAAAAGTCGTTTTGCCTGCAGCTTGAGTAGAACGACTGAGGGCTTTTCCCAGAGAATCCTCAACTTGAGACAGCAAACTTCCTGCTTGACCCAAGCCTTGGTGAACAGATTTTCCAATTTGAGACAAAACACTAGGTTGGGGTAATTGGGAAATCTTTGACAGTCGCTTTTTCACAATTGCCGCATTTGCCGGACGCGATCGCACATCCTCCTGAATCATATCATCCAGCAAATCTGCAAGTTGCGGGCTAACATTAACTCCACTGCGCCAAAACAGTTCTCCCGTTGCTGGATTTGCCAATTCTGTAAGAGATTTACCTGTCAGCATCTCAATCATGGTTCGACCAAGGGCATAAAAATCTGCAGGTGCGCCAACAACACCCCCAGCAATTTGCTCTGGAGGACTGTAGCCTGTAGAATACAGTCTAGTAGAAGAAGACTGATTGCGAAATAGATTGTAACTTACCTGTTTGGCTCCACCAAAATCAATCAGCACCAATCGATCTGCCTTAGTTCCCCCTTTATTGTGGGAAGACCTCAGCATTAAATTAGAAGGCTTAATATCGCGATGAATAATCTTGCGGCTGTGCAACTCCTGTAAAATGTCCACAGCTTGAGCCAGCCAATTTAACACCAAATCCTGCGGACACCCATGAGAATGCTGCTGAAACAATTCCTCCAGCGTTTGACCGGAAATTTTTTCCATTACCAAACAATGGAGTCGGCTCGGTTTTGATTGCGGAGAAGTTGTCTGCAAAGTCTCGATATGGAAAAAACCATCAGCCTCAACTTTTGGCACACCGGGATGTCTCAACCGGGCTAAAACTGCTGCTTCTTGAGAGAACAATTCTAGCGCCTTTGGTGAAGATTCTATCAAAACCTTCAACACCTTTTCTGTTTGAGTTTTGCAGTCCCAAACAGTATAAATCTGGGCAAAGCCACCAGAGCCCAAAGGCTGTAAAGGAATATAGCGGTCTAACAGCTGTAGCGGTGCGCCACAGCTATTGCAGAACTTGTTTCCCCAAAGCTGGGGATAAGGGCGAGGACATTCAGGGTTAATGCAATGAATTGCATTTTGATTTAGGTGGGACACAAGCGCTTAAAGACACAGCCTGACACGATTGTACACAATTAGCGCTTGGTTGGTTGTTAGTGTTAATAGCTATTAGCCATTAGCCATTAGCCGTTAGCCATTAGCCATTAGCTATTACCAAAAAGCTATCTCTGGTAAATTCAGGAAACTATCCCAGTTCTGACGCCCACTTTCTTCGTCTAAGACTTTGGCAACTTTGTTATAAATGTCTTCCGCCTGTTGCGGTGAATCTCCAATACTTGTTAACCCTAATTTTCCAAACTGCGAAAGACATCCCATCAAATGAAAAACCGTTCCTGTTTCGGTTCCCGTGTCAAAATGCAATCTGTGATGGGCGACAATATCCATTAGATCGTTTGGCATTAGACCCTGATAGCGATCTTTCTGTAGGTTGTCTGTCGCAACGTAGTATTTGGGACGCCCTTGCTGACTGTAAAACAATCCAGTTGAAAGATCGTACCGTCCGTTGGTTAGCAATTTTAAAGTCATAAACGGATGGGTTGTACCGCCTTTCCGCAGGTTAATTTCGATCGCTTGCATATCCCATTTTCCATCACCTCGGTCAATGGCAATAAAATCTACCCCAAATCTTTCCAACGCTCCTTTTTCTGCCAAACTTTTACCAATTTTTAACCCTATCTGCTGCAATTGCAGTCTGTAAGCTTCATCTGCGGGAAACCGACAGCCTAAGTATATTTGTCCGTCCGAGCCTCCTAAAATTTGATCGTGGGTTGAAAGAATTTCTACGTCTCCACTGGGAGTAATGCGTCCCTGGACGCTGGGAGAACGCTTGATTTCACCTTCCACAAAAGCTTCTACTATGGCTCCCAATTCAGGGATTCTTCCTGAAAAATTCTCCCAGGTTTCATTTTTCGCTTGAAAGCGCAGGGTCTCAAAGCTTTTTCCTAAGGCTTCGACTCGTTGAGCATAGTTCGCATCGGGGGGCGCTAAATGTTGAATAGGTCTTAAATCTAAAAGCGCATTTCCTTCCCCTGAAAATCCTTCATTTAACTTAACGACCATCCGTTTTAATGTCGGTTGGCGTTCCCACAAATCGGCTGCAGCTTCTGCTAAATCTGTCGAATTCCAAACTCTCTGACTTCCATCGGGATGGGGAATTTCACATTCTGCAAAAATTTGCCGACTACCACTTTTTGTTCCCCAAATTTGTAAATCCGGTGCAGCTGCGTAAAGCGGTACACCTAATTTTAGTGACAGATCTGCTTCGATTTCTGTCGCGTTGTAGCATACCATAAATGCTTTATCATGTCTTAAAGCTTGACGTATTCTTTCTATCAAACGGGGGCGATCTAGAATTTTTTGAGTTAAAGGTTTGACAGAAGCATCGTAAGTGGAAAGTAATAGCAAGCGATTGCGAGCATGAGAAAAGGGAATTCCGGGCAATAATTGCAAATAATAGTCAATAACGCTTGGATGCAGTGGTAGGGATGTGACGTAGATTAACCGAGTGCGAGGATTCCGCAAACGAATTAGCGAGAATAACAATCTTTCTTCATAATGTTCGCAACCATCAATTTTTCTCAATTCTCGTTGATCGATGCTAATAGAAGGAACGATCAAAATATCTGCATCACTGCTATCAAATAACTCTACCGTTTGCCAGCGATCGCGTAAAGTTTGTTGAAGGTCTCGAAATCGATCGGGTTGTTCTAAATACGAAGAAATACGATTGATTGTTTGCATAGTAGTAATTTGACTTGGTTCCATCCAAGCATTGCTAATTCTGGTATATCCTACAGAACCAATAGATGCGGAGACTGTGTACACTTCTTCATTCTTACGCTTTTTCCTCTCATGATTTATACTATCTAAAGAAGCAAGATTTAACACTCATATCTCAGCCGAAATGAAGAGTAGCGATCGTGACAGAGATAGGAAAGTACCAATAACAACTAACAAATAATAACTGATAACTAACAACACACCCTATGTATAAATTGAATTATGTCTTAAGATTGAGAATTTTTGAGTTTATTTACATCTAAAGTACAATTCACAACAAAGATACAATTGTTTATGTTGAAACACATGAGAGATATAAATCTTTCGGCGCGGAAGAGTGGTGTAGTTATATTCCATTGTCAGGCGAGGAAACTGTATCGTGTGTGAGGGTGATTCAGGTCGTCGTCACCTGCGATTGATATATCAATTTGTAGGGCAGACGAAAACAAAGAGGAAACGTTTAAGCTGGCAAATGGCAATAAGGCACAAACACAAGAAATAAACCTTGGATCGACAATTCCATCCAAGGTTTATTTTTTGTGTCGCTGTTATCCTGGCGTTCTGCTCTAATTTATTTGATAATTTCCATAAAATCTATACTGCTTGTGACGACTTACTTATCAATGCTGCTATAGCAATCCTAAATCATTCATGAAAAATTTTTAGTACTGTAGATGGCATCCGCTTGCGGAATTGAAACATCATTTATTCTACGCTAAAATAACTTGTCCCAATCGCTTCATAATTTGCAATACCTCTCCCAACTCATGACGGCGAGGAAATAATGAAAAAGCCTGTATAATTCCTCTTCACGCTCGGTTTTCACTAGCTGTAAAGCTATGTTCACACAAATTGCATTTACCCCCCTTGGAAAGGCTGCAGTGTACACACAAGTCTTCTAAAGTGCATTAAAAGCGGTTTCGATCCCCCCTAACCCCCCTTAAAAAAGGGGGGAACTTCATTCCAATTCTCCCTTTTCACGATGTTTCATCTCTTTTCTAGAGATCTGTACACCACCGTAGCAATGGATTGGGGGGAGATCGGATTTTTAGTTCCCTCTCCAATCCATCGAGGAGGGTTAGGGTGGGGTAAAACTAATCTTCAAATACTTCTACTAGAGAGTGAAGGTTCAAACCAAACTCCATGCTCAATAACTAACATCAAATGACTGACAGTAATTGTTTTCAGAATGCCATGGCGTAAGCGATAGTACCAATTAAAAAGTAGGGAAAATAAATGTGGTTCTTCATGGAAGTAGCGATAAAAAACAAAGCCATGCCAATCTATCTTCCAGTTTTCAGTAATTTTAGAAAAAAGTACATGAACATCATCACCATCTATTTTCAGGTCTTCTCTCAGTCGTGCATGAAGAGTAATATCTTGTCGCCGCACACCAATTTCATTAGAAAGAATGACTGCTAGTTGGTTAAACGTGTCCATTAATAATATGAATAGTTTGGTTTTTTCTGCAAACTTATTTCTACCTTCATACTTCTGCCCTTTGCCCTCTATCTTTTTACAAATAATTTATAAATTGCTCTGGGACTAACTGTAATTCTCCAGACTTAAAGCGGTTAATCTCTACCCACAACGCAATCTTTTGACGATCGCCTTCATTAAATTCTAGCTGCTCAAGCTTATAGAACTTGAGGTCAACAAAGTCACATTTGTAAAGCTGAATGATTTCGTGACCGTGCTGACCGTTGTATGTAAAAATATTTTCTAAACAGCCCAAGTATTGAATATTTGTTAATTCTGCTTGAATTTCTTCTTGAAATTCCCGTTGGAGGGCTACCAAACTTGTTTCGCCAAAGTCAACACCTCCGCCCATAGCACGATAAAAAGTTTGTTGCTCCTTTTGGTCATAGCCTTGAGACATGAAGATGCGTTCTCCATTTTGAATCAGTCCCAAAGCTAAAATGCGAATTTCCCCTGGTTTATGTATTGCCATGGCTAATTATCGAAAACAAACGAGTTAAGATTGTCACTATTTTCAACGGGCCAGTCTTCATTTTCTCCGCCAATGTACAATTGCTCAATGGTGACATATTCGGCACTGAGTTGCTTGAGAGCATTGATGAGAATATCAAGAGCGATCGCATCTGCTGTTCCCAAATCAAACCAGCAACGCGCCCATGTTCCTTCATATTCCACCTCACCCATGTTATGCATCAGCGCTAGCATGCTTTTGTCATAACCTTCTGAGTCATAATCCATATAACTGAGATTTACCCCAGTTTCTTGTACTTGGAGATTTTCAGCATTAAATCCCCCCAGCTTACCCAAGTAAAACCAGGAATCAAAAACTTCTTCTATATACTGTCTTTCTTGTCTTGATGGGACTGTGCTAAATTTGAGCCAAATCCATACATTAAAAGGGTCAATTTCTCGAAACTGTATTTCCATGGCTACTTTGTCTTCAAAAGATTTACACCTAATTGTAGAAGATTCTTAGCTGAATCAATTACATAAATACAGAAGGCTCCGCCTCCGAGTAAAGCATTCTAGGGCGGAGCCACCGAAACAAGGCGGGTAAAGCAGGAAGACGCTACCAACAGGACAAGCAAAAGCCAATTCCCTGGCGGGGAGCCACTAGAGGCGAGGTGAGGAGCTTGTATGATTTACCAACAACTTCTGCAGAAGTTGTTGGCGCTCTGACAGTCGCAAGCAAGATTGCGTGTTTATCTACTAGCTGAAGCGATTTCTTTTACAGCCTTACCTCGTTCGCGTTCAATTTGTTTAACCACGCTTGCTGGGAGAAACCCTTTCTTACTCAAGGCTTTGTCAAAGTGATCGACAGCTTCCTGAATGAGTTTTGTATTTTTATCTTTCTTACCCTGTTCTCTAAGAATTTGAGCTTTGAGATAATACAGTTCTGGATTGTCTGAGGTCACCTTTAGCGCACGGTTAGTATAATCTAGGGCTTGGGAGTACTGTTTCATATCTCGATAAGCAAGAGCAATTCCGCGATCGACTAAATACTGAGGCGCAGCATTTTTTTCAAATTTTTCGATCGCTTGTTCTGGATTGGAAAAAGGCAAGTTCACCGCTAGCATTAAATCCATATAGCCTTTAACCAAATTTAATTCAGGATCGGTTGCAGAAACAGCTTCCGCTAAATCTAAAAACTTATAAACTTCTCGCAATCGGCTCAGGGCTTTAGGCGCACCACTGAGTGTCCCTTCACGCTGTAGAATCACAGCCCCTTCTAAAAAATGCCCGACAGCACTATATAAATTGCCACGTAGAGGGTCGCTAGAAACAAGTTTTTGTGCGACTTCTAAAGTTTTTTTGCTGTACGTCTCTAGAGCATTCCAATCTTGATTCGTATATGCTAAAGATGCTTTCATCGCATAAGCTAAAGGTTCATCGGCTTCTTTTGTAAGTGCTTCTTGCACTTGATTTTCAGCTGCTTGATAATTCCCCTGCTCGAAAATTGCTTTAAAAGCTGCTTCAGTTTTGTCACCAATGTTGCGAGGTTCTTTAGCCCGAAATGGATCTGCAGCTAAAGAGGAATTGATACAGATATTCAGTATGAGAGTAGCTGCAAAAGCGACTTTAGCTAAGCGAGAAAGTTGAGTCGTCACAATTTTTGGCAGCACGGGCAATTGTTCAGTCATGGTTATCCTCAGGGAAATTGCTATTGTATATGTTTTCTTTGTTACTTATAATATAAAAATGACTTGTTCTAGGCCGTGTCTGTTGTTGTCAAAAGTTTCTATACTGGTTGACTTCGGCAATTTTTTCGAGTTCCCATAATTGTTGTAACTATTTTTTCCAAAAGAATTTGCGAAAATGGAAATAATTAGCCAAAACAGCCGTCGGCGCATCTCTCACAGGGAGAGACTTGTAACTTCAATCGGGAAGCAAGAGAGCTTTTGCTGCTAGAGGTCACAGTTCGCGAGGCAGATAATGCGCTATAAATTTTCCAGGGAACAAGTGTTCTTTACCGTGTAATCAATAAGTAAGTTGCTGACTCTCTCTATTATTCTTAACAAATGCTCTATCTCAGAAGTATAATTTATCATCCAACTGCCTGCCCAACTGCAATCCTTAAATCAATTAATCTGGAATTAGCACCCCAACAACTTGGTCTTATCATTGGACCAAGCGGGTCTGGTAAAACTACGTTACTTGAAATTTTGTCTGGACTTGCTGAACCTACCTCAGGATCTATCTTTTGGCGAGAACAAGAACTGCTTGCAGAACAGATGCAACAGTTGGCTGGTTTAGTTTTTCAGTTTCCCGAACGACATTTTTGTGGCGGTACTATTTTAGAAGAATTGCGCTTGGGACATCCAGAGTTGGGAACAGAGCGAGTTAAGCAAGCACTGACTGAAGTAGGATTGGAGCATTTGTCTTTAAGTACATCGCCCCATGCTTTAAGTGGAGGTCAGCAACGGCGTTTGGCTCTAGCCGTACAACTGATTCGTCAGCCCCATTTACTGTTGCTTGATGAACCTACCGCAGGATTGGATTGGTCCATGCGGCGACAATTGGTCAGTTTGCTGGCAAAGTTGAAAAAGGATTGGACTCTACTGATTGTGACTCATGATGCGGGTGATTTGTTAGCGATCGCAGACTGTTGCTGGACTCTCAAGCATGGTGAACTGCAATCAGCCGACCCGATGACACTGGTGTCGAAGGAGAGGTTGGTGGTTAGTTAGTGGTTAGTTGTTAGTAGAGGCGCAAGGCTCTGCGCTTTCTACAACAACTAACAAAATTGGTTGCTATTGAGCACTGCTTCTCCATGGTCTGGAATCCAAGCTAACCACTCATCTTGTGAAATCTGACACAAAAGCAAAGCTTCATGAAAACTGTAAGGACTGGGTAGTTCTGTCAATGTTACCCAGTTATTGGACTCAAGAGAGCATGAAGGATAAAGGATAAAGGATGAAGGTATAAGTTCTTGAGGATTCATACTCTGTCTGCTGTCTGGGGAAGTTATAAGCAAGTTTTTACTTGAGAGTTCATACTTCATACTTCATCCTTGGCTGCGTTCAAGCCTTATCTCATGGGCTAATCAAAAATTATTTCTGTAACTAAGACTACAAAATAAACAAGAATTTTGGAAAGAAAATGTTTTATAACTTTACGCTTTGCCAACACATCCTTCACGGGTGCTTGTAAAGGTACAGGGCGAGCATCCCAGATAAATCGGTAGTTTTAGAACACTGTAAGGTTGTGCTTATCCCGAATTCGTTACCCCCTAAAAGTGTTGAGTTGTGTTGCGAGTCAGTTCTTTTGCGTCTTAATGGGCGCTAGGCTGAAAAATAGGTAGGTCAACACAATTAATCCCTGGTAGGGATGGGTATAAATTAAACATGACAACAACTTCTTTCCCATCACTGCGCGAGCAACAGCATCCTTTAATTCGTCAATTAGCAGATTGTATCGAACAGACTTGGCAAAAATACCTTGATTTGTCGCCCTATGATTTGCCAGCGGAATTTGGTTATGTAGAAGGTCGGCTTGAAGGAGAAAAACTGACCATCGAAAATCGCTGCTATCAAACACCCCAGTTCCGAAAAATGCATTTAGAACTGGCAAAGGTGGGAAATATGCTAGATATTTTGCACTGTGTGATGTTTCCCCGCCCAGAATACAACATACCGATGTTTGGGTGCGATTTAGTGGGAGGAAGAGGTCAAATTAGTGCGGCGATCGCAGACCTTTCTCCAGTTGATGTGGAATATAGATTACCCCAATCCTATACTTCTGAACTTGGGGTATTGCCTAACCTCAACTTTTCACAACCCCGTGAATTACCGGAGTGGGGACATATATTTTCAGAATTTTGTCTCTTTGTTCGTCCTAATTCAACTGAAGAAGAAAGTATGTTTCTCACCCGCGTACAAGAGTTTTTAAACATTCATTGTACGCAAGCGCTGATATCTAAGCCAGTTTCACCAGAACACAGGTTAAACATTCTTAGCGGACAAAGAAATTACTGCACCCAACAACAACAAAATGACAAAACCCGCCGCGTACTGGAAAAAGCTTTTGGTGCAGATTGGGCAGAATGTTATATGACTACAGTTTTATTTGATATGCCTGATTAGTTAGTGGTTAGTTGTTAGTGGTTAGTTGTTACTAGCCATTAACTATTAGCTATTAGCTATTAGCCATTAGCTATCAGCCATTCTGTAGATTTCGTTACGTTTTCCAGCAACTTCTAAATGTAGAATTCAATTAACAAGAGAAGATGAAGCCATACAACTTATAGCTGTATGGCATTACCTTTATCAAGAAATAGTTTGTTTATGAACTTATTGATTAACTCAAGATTTGCCAATATTAATATTCAGGCAAATAATTTCTCGTATTGACTTGTATGTAGTGCATCTTAAAACCGTAATGATTTCAGTACCATAATAGCAATCCTAATTGGGTAGGTATTGCCCACCCTTCGTGAATGCCACAAATCAAATAGGATTGATATAGATAATACCAATTGGAAAAAAGAATGAGACAGATTGTTGGATGAAATTAAGTCCAAGCAAGGCTGTGTCAGTCTAAAATCCAAAATGGTGTAAGTTTTTGCTCGCAATAATATGCTTTATAGAAAAGAGATTTTTTTAAAGCATTAATCGTAGGTTGGGTTGGTAAAAAAACCCAACATACTCCCATATTTGTTAGGTTGCGCCACGATTAACCCAACCTACGCCCAAGCGTGCTTTTTATCCAAAGAGGGGAAAATGCAATCCAACGAACAACCACCTATATCCAGGTTCAATGAGAAATCAAATTTAAGGGAACAGCTCTTTTTTGAGGATGAAAAATCAAAAGTTTGGTGGTTAATTGCTGTCTCCTTACCAGTAGTGGTTTCCTTTGGTGCTCTTACTATAGCTAAAGTCGAGCAAATCAAACAAGCAAATACACCCGTACCGAGTGCGCCAGTTCCTACCAGTATTAATGCTGTGGGTCGTTTGGAACCGCGAGGGGAAGTGCTTAAATTATCTGCACCTGCGGGGGTTGAAGGTTCATCGCGGGTTGAGCAAGTGTATGTGAAAGAGGGAGAACGGGTTCAAAGAGGTCAAGTCATTGCTATTTTGGATAACTTCAGCAGTTCTCAAGCATCTGTGGAAGAAGCCAGAGCTAAACTGCAAGAAGCCCGTGCTAATTTAGCTAATGTCAAAGCTGGTTCGCCAAGAGACATTCAAGCGCAAAAAGCAGTTATTGGTCGTTTGCAAGCTCAGTTAGCTGGGGAAAAGGATGCTCAGCAAGCAACAATTGCTCGTATAACAGCACAGTTAAATGGGGAAAGAATTGCTTTGCAAGCAACAATTAATCGCATTCAAGCTGAAATAGAAGGGCAAAAAGATGCTTTAATAGCATCGGTTGCGCGTGTCAGAGCCGAACAACGTAACGCTCAAGTTGACGCCCAAAGATATGAAATGTTGTATAGAGAAGGTGCAATTTCCCAACAAGAACGAGACAAACGGCGGTTAAGTTTGGAAACTAGCAATTCTTCACTTGCTGAAATCAAGGCTAACCAGAAGAAAGCGATCGCAACTTTAAGACAGGAGCTTGCTGAAGCCAGAGCTAACCAGCTAAAAACCGTAGCAACTTTGCAACAGCAACTTATTGAAGCTAGAGTCACGCGGGACAAAACTGTAGCAACTTTGCAAAGACAAATTGATGAAGAAAGAGCGAGATTTAATAGAATTCAAGAAGTTCGTCCCATTGATGTACAGATAGCACAGGCGCAAGTTGGTAATGCGATCGCATCTCTAAGGAGAGCAGAAGCACAATTAGGTTTGAGCTACATTAAAGCACCAATTGCTGGAGAAATTCTCAAAATCCATACTAAAGCTGGAGAAAGCATGAGCCAATACGGTATTGCTGAAATGGGACGAACCGATCAAATGATTGTTGTTGCGGAAGTTCCAGAAGACAGTATTGGTAAAGTGCGTCTCGGTCAACAAGTTATGGTCACCAGTGATAATGGAGCTTTTGATGGAGAATTACAAGGAACAGTCTCCGAAATCGGTAGGAAAATTGGCAAAAAAGATGTGTTGAATACCGATCCCGCAGCTGATATTGATGCCAGAGTAGTAGAAGTAAAAATTACTCTCTCTCCACAAGATACCAAACGAGTTGCTAACCTCACCAACGCTAAAGTTGTTGTGGAAATAGGTATATAGCTAATGGCTAATGGTTAATGGCTAATGGTTAATGGCTAATGGCTAATGGTTAATGGCTAATGGCTAATGGCTAATGGCTAATGGCTAATGGTTAATGGCTAATGGCTAATGGCTAATGGTTAATGGCTAATGGCTAATGGTTAATGGCTAATGGCTAATGGTTAATGGCTAATGGCTAATGGCTAATGGCTGGTAATAACTAATAACTAACAACTAAAAACTAATCAATGAAACAATTACTTAACAAAATTCCTTTAGCTTGGTTGCAGCTAAAGCGGGAAAAAACGCGTCTTGCTGTGGCGCTTGCAGGAATTGCTTTTGCTGATATTCTTATGTTTATGCAGCTTGGCTTCCGGGATTCTTTGTACTACAGTAACGTTCGTCTCCACATGAGTTTGCAAGGAGATATTGTTTTAATTAACAATCAATCTAATGCTGTACTGTCATTAAAACCTTTTTCTCAACGGCGTCTCTATAAATCTTTAGATTTTCCGGCGGTTGAATCTGTTCATCCTATTTACTTGGATTATGCTCCTTGGAAAAATCCCGTGACGGGTCGATTCCGCAATCTTTTGATTCTTGGTATTAATCCTGAGTTTAATGTGCTGAATTTACCTGGAGTTGAGGAAAATATAGATAAAATTAAATTATCTGATGTTGTTTTGTACGATCGCTCTTCCCGACAAGAATATGGTCCAATTGTTGCTGAGTTTGAACAAAATAAAACTGTGACAGCAGAAGTGAGAAATCGGAAGATTAAGGTAGGTGGATTATTTACATTAGGTGCATCCTTTGGAGCAGATGGTAATTTAGTTACGAGCGATCTGAATTTTCTCCGTATCTTTCCCCATCGCAGTGCGGGATTGATTGATATAGGTTTGATTAAATTAAAGCCTGGTGCAGATGCAATTGCTGTTGCTCAAAATTTGAAGAATTATTTGCCCAAAGATATCAAGGTTTTTACCAAGCAGGAATTTGTTGATTTTGAGAGAAATTATTGGGCGAGTAGTACAGCAATTGGTTTCATTTTTTCTTTAGGAACGGTCATGGGGTTCATTGTTGGAACTGTGATTGTCTATCAAATTCTGTATACTGAAGTAACAGACCATTTATCTGAATATGCTACTCTAAAAGCAATTGGTTATACACAAAATTATTTATTATCTGTTATTTTACAAGAAGCTTTAATTTTAGCAATTTTAGGATATATGCCTGGAATAGCTGTCACTCTTTTCTTATATGACAGGGCTAGGGCTGCTACTCTTCTCCCAATTTTCATGAGTGGAGAAAGAGCAATTATGGTAATGATTTTGACGATTCTAATGTGTTTTATCTCTGGCGCGATCGCTGTTAGAAAATTAAGTTCTGCCGATCCAGCAGACATATTTTAAATTATGAATTATGAATTATGAATTATGAAAAAGTAAAAATTTATAATTCATAATTCATAATTCATAATTCACAGTCCTTTATTTTTGAAGAAATCTTATGTATTCAGGACCTGTAATTTCTATCAATAAGTTAAACCATTACTATGGAAGAGGCTCTTTAAAAAGACAAATTTTATTTGATATAAACCTAGAAATTTTTCCGGGTGAAATTGTTATTATGACTGGACCCTCGGGTTCGGGAAAAACAACATTGCTAAGTTTGATTGGGGGTTTGCGTTCTGTACAAGAAGGAAGTTTGAAATTTTTAGATGTAGAACTTTTTAGAGCGAGTCAAAACAAATTAGTCAATATTCGGCGTAAGATTGGCTATATTTTCCAAGCACATAATTTGCTAGAATTTCTAACTGCAAGGCAAAACGTGCAAATGGCTGTGGAGTTAAATCAGCACGTTTCTCCCCAAAACGCCATTACTAAATCAGAAGCAATGTTGAGAGCAGTCGGTTTGGGAGAACGGATTAATTACTATCCGGAACATCTTTCCGGAGGACAAAAACAAAGGATTGCGATCGCCCGCGCATTGGTCAACAATCCATCGCTGGTGCTAGCCGACGAACCGACAGCAGCATTGGATAAACAGTCAGGACGAGATGTCGTGGAGTTGATGCAGCGCCTAGCAAAAGATCAGGGAACGTCGATATTATTAGTGACCCACGACAACCGTATTTTAGACATAGCAGACCGTATTGTAGAAATGGAAGATGGTCTTTTAGCCCGCGATTCTCAAGGAAAAGTGAGGAATAATTGATCTAAAGACGTGCCAACACGCTGAAGTACAAATAATGCAAACGGGGTGTCTCTAAACCTTTTCACTTTTTGCCGATTTTTTCTTTCCTGGGGGACTGGGTGGATTTGGCTGACTGGGTAGATCTGGCTGTCCGGGCTGTTGTCCTGGAGTGCTACCATTGGGCTGACGGCTGGTTCGGAAAGACACATTCACACCTTCATTTGATTGTTCCAAAACTAGCATAGGTGTGGGTTTCGCTTTTTGATCCCAATGCATGTAAGCAATGCGTCCTTGAATGGTTGGTTGCCAAGTATCATTGTCCTCTGCTGGGCTGAGGAAATTTTCAACGCAGTCAATGATTTGGCTGATAGTCGCAGAAGTTGGTTGAGTGGGTAATTTCATCATCCGGATTTGGATGCGGAAGAGAACTCGCTTGACGATGTTTGGCGCATTACCAGTTTCATACTCTACGTCAAACATTTCATCCACTTGTCGTCCGTTACTGCTCGCTATACCTACAACACCCTGGTTCCCTTGTCCCGGACGGAGCGCTTGAGAAATTTTTTCTTTAACTTGGATTTTGATTTGATTGACGATCGCAAAATGGAATACTTCTTCCGACATCCGCATCCGCAGATAATCCAGGTTAAACTCCCGCGAGTTAATCAAATCGGGATTCGTTTCCATTTTACGAATAGTTTCTAAAGCAAGCTTAAACTTTTTGTCCAGTTCTCGAGTGCGGAACTGTTCAAACTTAATTTTTTTCTCCAGTTTTTTGATCTGGATTTTGCCGTATACAATCAAAGCAACAACAACCAACGCCAGTCCTACCGAAGCGATCCCCAAGATTGGGGTAAGTATTTGAATATCATTACTTTGAACTTCTTGAGAAGCTTTGGTTGGTACGGGCTTTGTTGTTACAGGTTTTGGCTTGGCGGATTGGGCAACACTCACTGGGGTGGACATGGTTCACAAACACAGAAATAGATTCCTTATGCATAGGATGCCCAAATCGTCTATCCTAAATTGCGGTGTTGTTAATGTTTTTTGTAGCTTTTTTTCTACCGCATATGCCAAGACTCCTCCCCCTAACCGATGCTTTATCCAATAAAGCTTTTACCAACATTCGCCTGGTGGCTACTGATATGGATGGTACCCTAACAAAGGGAGGAAAATTTACCAGTGCTTTGTTGCAAGGGTTGCAGGATTTAGCAGTTGCGGGCATTCAAGTTGTTATTGTTACTGGCAGAAGTGCGGGCTGGGTGAGTGGATTGGCTTACTACTTGCCAATTGTTGGTGCGATCGCAGAAAATGGTGGTTTGTTTTACCCAAACGGGAGCGATCGACCGTTGGCTTTAGTACCCACAGACGACCTCATCACCCACCGTCAACAACTGGCTGATGCTTTTGGGCAGTTAAAAACTCAACTCCCCCTCCTAAAAGAATCTACGGATAATCGCTTTCGGATAACTGACTGGACTTTTGATGTCAAAGGCTTAAGTACAAATGAACTGCAAACTTTAAGCCAACTTTGCCAGGGGATGGGTTGGGGATTTACCTACAGCAACGTGCAGTGCCATATCAAGCCAAAGCAGCAAGATAAAGCACCCGGATTGTTAAAAGTACTGCGAGAGTACTTTCCCAAGTACAGCCCGGAACAAGTTGTTACCGTTGGTGACAGCCCGAACGATGAAAGTTTATTTGACGAGCGTTATTTTCCTATCTCTGTCGGTGTGGCAAATGTGCTTGAGTATACAAATGAACTCAAGCATCAACCCACTTACATAACCTCTGCTACTGAGGGTGAAGGTTTTTGTGAATTAGTGTCTGGGTTGAAAATAGCGACTGGAAACTAGTAGTCTGTCCCATTAATTTTGATCGGCTCTCACCTCGATCCGGTGGCTTCGCCTGGGAATGCCTTACCGGAGGCTCCGCCTCCCGAATGCGAGGCGGAGCCTCGCCGACTACATTCTGTGGTAGAACCACCGGAACGAGAGAGGAAAAAGCGTTTTACCTAGCAAAATTAATGGGACAGACTACTAGTTAGTCCTGTTATTATTCTCCTCATTTGATTCATCTACTGGTGGCATTACTAGCACCTTGTCAACGCGATTTCCATCCATGTCTACAACCTCAAGCCGCATACCTTGCCATTCAAAATGATCGGCTGCTGTGGGAATGCGACCTAAATGGGACATCACAAAACCGCCTAAGGTTTGATAACTACCCCGATCTTCAGGGGGTAAATGCTCGATTTCAAAAAGATCGAAAAATTCTTCTACCGATAACATCCCATCCAACAGCCAAGAGCCATCCTCTCTTCGTACAATTTGCGGGTCTTCTTGATCGTCAATGGAAGGAACATCGCCAACAATTTCTATCATAACGTCGTTAAGAGTTACAAGTCCTTGAATTACACCATATTCATCAACTACAAGTGCCATGTGAGTCACTGTTTGCTTGAATAATTCCAAAACTTTTAAACCGCGAGTGCTTTCTGGCACATACGTTGGCTGTAGCAAACCTACTGTTAAATCTAACTGTTCGCCGCAAAAACTCCGGGCTAACAAGTCAGTGACTCGTATAATACCCAGTACATTGTCAAGCCCTCCCTGACAAACTGGATACCGCGAATAACCACTGTCAATAATTTTTTTACGGTTTTCTTGGGCGGTATCTTCCAAGTCCAACCAAATAATGTCCGGACGGGGGGTCATGAAGGAACTCGCAGGGCGATCGCCCAAACGAAATACCCGTTCGACCATATCTTGCTCTGCTTCCTCAAAGGTTCCTTCCTCGGTTCCTTGCTCGATGAGAACTCTAATTTCTTCTTCTGTCACTTGCGGTTCTGTGGATGGTCTAATACCCAAGATTCGCAGTACTGTTTCAGTAGAAAGACTGAGTAAAGAGACAATGGGTGCGCCAGATGTAGCTAACATCCGCATGGGGATAGATACAGCCGAGGCTATGGATTCCGGATTGTTTAAAGCTAGCCGTTTTGGGACTAGTTCTCCAAGAATCAGTGTTAAATAGGTAATAATTAGAATGGCTATGCCTTGAGCTAGCTGTCCCTTGTAATTGTCTGGAAAAGGTATAAGACTTAAAATAGGCAAAAGTCTTTTAGCGATGGTTTCTTCGCCAAAAGCACCAGACAGAATCGTGAGGAGTGTAATTCCAATCTGAACTGTTCCCAGGAATTGATTGGGAGAAGACGCCAGTTCTAAAGCAATCCGCGCTTTAGCATCACCTTGGTTAGCCAGTTGTTGCAAGCGTGCTTTTCGAGACGAGACGATCGCCAGTTCAGACATGACAAACAAACCATTGGCGAGAATTAGAAGAAGAATTAATAGAATTTCGATTGTTGGAGACATTTGAATAATGCCGATACCATCGGCTACCTCTGCTTAACCTTAACCTCTTAGTATCTAGTATCCAAGGAGATATCATGAAATACTCTAAATCCAGAAAAAGCAATTCATTGAGAACTATAGGTAAGTCATAAGTCAGTTAAAATAAGTCACGCCGAACCGTATATTCGCGATTGGTCAGTGGTTATTGTACTAGTTTTTTATTGCTTCTACATAAATATAAGCAAGATTGCGATCGCAATTGTCATGTCGCAAGGCGTACTACATTAATCTCTTCCATTGTTGGGACTTTTAAAATAGTGGAGGTAGGTGTATTGTACTAACCTACCTTGAAAAATCATATATTTAAACTTATGGCATTTTCTTCCATTGTGCGTGCTTTGGGGCGATCTTCGCTCACCACTGAACTTTTATCCAAGCTCAATCGGCAACAAGAATTGTTGTTAAGTGGCATTCCTCGCTTGCCTAAGGGCTTGGTAGCATCGGCATTAGCTCAAACTGAGGGACGGAATTTGTTCGTGGTTTGTGCGACTCTGGAGGAAGCCGGACGTTGGACAACACAACTTGAAGCAATGGGGTGGCAAACAGTACACTTTTACCCCACATCTGAAGCGTCCCCATACGAACCCTTCGATCCGGAAACGGAAATGACTTGGGGACAGATGCAGGTATTGGCGGATTTAGTCAGTAGCAATTCCCCATCGGGGATCGGGAATTCTTCGTCTCCAATATCCAATATCCAATCCCCGACCCCCAACATGGCAATTGTCGCCACTGTCGCAGCGCTACAACCGCATTTGCCACCAGCAGAAGCTTTTATTCCTTTCTGTATCACTCTCAAGCGGGGTATGGAATTTGACTTGGATGATTTCAGTGAAGAAATTACCAAGCTGGGGTATGAACGAGTACCAATGGTGGAAACAGAGGGTCAGTGGAGCCGACGGGGGGATATTGTTGACGTTTTTCCCGTATCTTCTGAATTACCAGTACGACTCGAATGGTTCGGGGATGAAATTGAGCAACTCCGAGAATTTGACCCAGCCACTCAACGCTCAACAACTCTTGACAAAATAGACCAGATCGTGCTTACCCCCACAAGCTTTGCTCCAATTGTGATGGAAGCACTCAAAGATAGTACTGAATTTCAAAGGCTGAGTGCTCAGTTAGAAGAGAATTCAGAATTTACCACTCAGGATTCAGAAATTTTGGAAGGTAGCCGTCGTTTTTTGGGCTTAGCTTTTGACAAACCCGCTTCCCTACTCGATTATTTGCCTGCAAATACTTTAATCACTATTGATGAACCAGAACAGTGTCACGCTCATAGCGATCGCTGGGTAGAAAATGCTGAAGAACAATGGGAAGGTCACGAGCAATCCTCAGCCTCGAGTCCCCCCATACCCAAAATCCATCGTTGGTTTGATGAATGTCTGGCTGACCTAGCAAGATTTCATAAATTATCCTTATCGGAATTGGTAGAAGAAGGGTCTGGAATTATCAATCTTGCCAGTCGCAGAGTACCAGTGACGCCACACCAATTTGCCAAAATTGCGGAGACACTGCGACAAGAACGCGAACGCAAGTTCTCCATTTGGCTGCTTTCCGCCCAGCCGTCGCGTTCGGTCTCCCTATTACAAGAACATGACTGTCCCGCACAGTTTATTCCCAATCCCCGCGACTACCAAGCCATTGAAAAGTTGCAGATCAATCACACACCAGTGGCGCTTAAGTATTCAGGATTGGCTGAACTAGAAGGTTTTATTCTTCCGACTTTTCGCATAGTTGTTATTACCGACCGCGAATTTTACGGTCAACACACTCTAGCGACTCCCAGTTATGTTCGCAAGCGGCGAAAAGCTGCTTCAAAACAAGTCGATCCCAACAAACTGCGTCCGGGAGATTTTGTTGTTCATAAAAACCACGGTGTTGGTAAATTCCTCAAATTAGAGAGTCTGACACTGAATGAGGAAACACGCGAGTATTTGGTAGTGCAGTATGCTGACGGTTTATTAAGAGTCGCAGCCGACCAAGTGGGTGTTTTATCACGGTTGCGTACAACAAACGATAAGCCACCAGAACTGAATAAAATGACTGGTAAGGCTTGGGAAAATACGAAGAACAAAGTCCGCAAAGCTATCAAAAAATTGGCAGTGGACTTGCTGAAATTGTATGCAGCGCGATCGCAGCAGACAGGATATGCCTATCCCTTAGATACACCTTGGCAGGAGGAAATGGAAGACTCTTTTCCCTACCAACCCACTACCGACCAGCTTAAAGCGACACAAGATGTCAAACGGGATATGGAAAGCGAACGACCAATGGATCGATTGGTCTGTGGGGATGTTGGTTTTGGAAAAACAGAAGTGGCAATTCGGGCAATTTTTAAAGCCGTGACCGCTGCAGGAAAACAAGTGGCACTGCTTGCACCCACTACCATCCTCACTCAACAGCACTACCATACCTTAAAAGAACGCTTTGCACCTTATCCTATTAACGTGGGTTTACTGAACCGTTTCCGCACGGCTGAAGAACGTCGCGATATTTTGAAACGATTGTCAACAGGTGAATTAGACGTGGTTGTTGGAACGCACCAACTTTTAGGAAAAGGGGTTGCTTTCCGCGATTTGGGACTGTTAGTAGTAGATGAAGAACAGCGCTTTGGGGTGAACCAAAAGGAGAAAATCAAATCACTCAAAACACAGGTTGACGTGTTAACCCTCTCTGCAACACCCATTCCCCGCACGCTGTATATGTCCCTATCGGGAATTCGGGAAATGAGCTTGATTACAACGCCTCCTCCATCCCGGCGACCGATTAAAACTCACCTTTCTCCCATGAACCCAGAAAGTGTTCGCAGTGCAATTCGCCAAGAACTCGATAGAGGCGGACAGGTGTTTTATGTGGTTCCACGAGTTGAGGGAATTGAGGAAACAGCAGGAAGTTTGCGCGAGATGATACCGGGCGCTAGAATTGCCATTGCCCACGGTCAAATGGACGAAAGTGAGTTGGAATCAACCATGCTTTCTTTTAGCAATGCTGAAGCGGATATTCTGGTTTGTACGACCATTATTGAATCGGGTTTGGATATCCCGCGAGTGAATACTATCTTGATTGAAGATGCTCATCGCTTTGGCTTATCACAGCTTTACCAATTACGGGGTCGTGTTGGTCGTGCGGGTATTCAAGCTCATGCATGGTTGTTTTATCCAAGACAGAGGACGTTATCGGATGCAGCCCGCCAGAGATTGCGGGCTATACAGGAATTTGCTCAATTGGGTTCTGGTTATCAACTAGCAATGCGCGATATGGAAATTCGCGGTGTAGGTAACTTGCTAGGTGCAGAACAATCGGGACAAATGGAAGCAATTGGTTTTGATTTGTATATGGAAATGCTAGAAGAAGCAATCCGTGAAATTAGAGGTCAAGAAATTCCTAAAGTTGACGATACCCAAATTGACCTTAATCTCACTGCGTTTATCCCTGCGGATTACATAACAGATTTAGACCAAAAGATGAGCGCCTACCGCGCTGTTGCATCGGCAAAAAATAAAGAAGAGTTGATGCAAATTGCTGCTGAATGGAGCGATCGATTTGGGGCAGTTCCCTCTCCAGCAACTCAGCTATTGCGAGTAGTCGAATTGAAACAGTTGGCCAAAAATTTAGGGTTTAGCCGCATTAAACCGGAGAACAAACAGCATATTGTTTTAGAAACACAAATGGAAGAACCGGGTTGGAATTTATTAGCTGAGAATTTGCCGGAACACTTGAGGACAAGGTTTGTATTTTCTCCTGGAAAAGTCACAGTGCGCGGATTGGCAGTTGTTAAAGCAGATCAACAATTGCAAATGTTGATAGATGCTTTGAATAAAATGCAAGGAGCAGTTCCAGAGGTGGCTGTTGTTTAAATTGACACTCCCACACCTAGAAAGTGTGGGATTCTTGAAGACTAAGCCAAGTCTCCAATATCCCATAAACTCAAGTGAAAGCTTTGAAAAAGCAGCTACTTGAGTGGACAGTTTATGTAGTAATTCCAGTCGATATTTACAACAGCTTTTTCTTGAGATTTGACTTTATTCGGGAAATGGTTGAGGAGTACGATTTGAAACTGATTGTTTTTCACCCTAGTACTAAGGAGATTATTTTATGGAGAAACTAAATTATTGCGACTTAGTTGAAAAAAGACTTAAACAATATGCAACTATTACGATGGGTGAAGGTACGGAAATTGAGTTCATTACCAAGCGCTCGAACGGGCATTATCTAGTTATGTTTATTGGTTGGCGGGATGAAGTTCAGGTGTATGGGAGTTTGATTCATATCGATACGCTTACGCCGATCCAATACAGTCAGACAGATCCCCCTACAAATTTATAAAGGAAGAACGACCCGAAAACCGTAGTAGAGGCTAGGGCAACCGCGCTGACACGCACCCCGATCCGCAGACCGACAGTTTAAAGCAAAGCTGCACCAGCAACCGCCACGAATTATTTTAGTATGATTACCGCTTTGACTGAACCAAGCACTACCATTTATTGGTGCGTCTGTATAATTCTCATGCCAGTCATCTTCACACCATTCCCACACATTCCCGTGCATATCGTACAAACCAAAAGCGTTAGGGGGAAAAGAACCTACATCTGTGGTTTGGGCTCGAAATTTTCCCTTCGGTGCAGCACTGTAGGGATAACCACTGTGGTAATTGACTAAATCTGGAGTAATAGTTTCACCAAAATAAAAAGGTGTATTTGTCCCCGCTCGACAAGCATACTCCCATTCAGCTTCTGTTGGCAATCTATAGTTTTTTCCTGTTCTTTGACTTAATTTTTGACAGAAAGTTACAGCATTATCCCAACTGACATTTTCAACGGGGCGATTATCGCCTTTAAAATTAGAAGGATTACTTTCCATAACCGCTTGATATTGTGCCTGTGTCAATTGATATTTTCCCATACAGAAACTAGTCACAGAAACTTGATGCGGGGGACTTTCATTCAAATACAGCACTTCCTGCTCCGGGGACCCCATCAGAAAACTTCCTCCAGGAATTGCAGCCATTTCTAAAGTCACACCATTGCCTAAATCTTCTAGAAAATATCTGGCTGTGCGTTGCTGACGCTGTATATTTTCCCCAAATTCGTTGAGGGTAACTATTTCAATAGGTTCTAGTTTAAACCCCAATCTATGAGGCTCTTGTAATACTTGCTTAATTCTAGGTTCTGTTCTAGAATTTAATATGAAATAAGCGGCATTTTGTACAGCCCAGGATTTATCTTTTAAAGCTGCAATAACTAAATCTAAACCAGGCTCTCCATAGTTCGTAGCTTGCTCAAGTGCAGCAATTTGCACCTTGGCATCTGAATTGCTTAGCTGCAATTTTATCCCTTCAATACCACCTAACACGGCTGCATTCTCAGGTAATGAACTATTACCACCAAACACAGCATCGTATTCTCGCGGTTGTTGTGGATTATTCACGAGCGTTTAATACGTAGGTTTAACTTATAATGTATTAAAAATAGCATAATTAGTTAATTTTTCTATCGATTATAGGCAACAGCCAAGGCGGTTTAAAGATTTGAGTCTTTGTAAGCTCTCAGCAGTCAACTATCAGCTTATGCCGCATTGGCGGTCAAGCCCTAAAATGCCGTAGAGCAATGCGATTTTGATGCGAATAATTAGTATTTACTTTCAATAGCATCACGGAATGATGCGGTTTCCCCTCAAAGTGGATGCGGCATAGCATTTTTGCGTACACTTCGCACGAGATCTGCACGTGCGGGCACTCTCGAAGAGTCAATAAAAAAAGTTTCAAGATTTCAAGTTTTTCCTTAACATACAAAAATTGTCTTTTGGTACAGTCCCGCCGTGAGCTACTGACAATTTTGCAATTATTTTTCTTCTACAGACATCAATATCTGCTTAACTTAGTGGTTGTTAATGTCAAATTATACTTTGGAATATTGTCTTTAATATTCCCCCGAGCACAGATAATGAGCCTCAACACTCAAAAAGAAGATTTCAGTTATGCTTATGTATATGCCGTTACAGCATCTGCTGGCTATTCCCTACAAGCAGCCACACGTAGATTGGATTTGAGCGGCATTGATGCCACGATTACCGTACCGGGAAAACTCAACTCCAAACGACTGCCGAGGTTTGACATACAAATTAAATCCACATCCCTTGATGTGGCTAAGGAAACATCTATCAAATACCCACTCAGCATCAAAAACTACGATGAACTCCGCGAAGTTGACCCCTTCGTACCGCAACTCTTAATCCTGGTTCTTATTCCAGACGATGTTAACGACTGGCTATCTCAGTCGGAAGAATCCCTATGCTTGAAACGGTGCGGTTACTGGCTATCGCTGCGCGGACAACCACCAGTTGATAACCTCTCAACCACCACCGTTGATATTAAGCGTCAAAATATATTTAGCACGAATGCACTTCGTATGATAATGAAACGCATTGCCGATGGAGAGAAACTATGATAGCTATCAACTCGGATGTTGAAAAATTCAAATATATCGACCCCCAACAAGTGGAGATTTATCTGCGATCGCATGGTTGGTATCAACAGCAACCTAGGGGTGATAAAGCCGACCTTTGGACTCTAAACGATTTTGAAATTCTACTTCCCCTCAAACCAGAAATTGTTGACTTTAAGAGACGGATGGCGGAAGTCTTAGAAACCCTTGCATTAGCAGAAAATCGCTCTCAAATTGAGATTTTTAGCTCACTCATTACCAATGCACCCAACATCACCATTCAAGGATTGGTCACGCACATTGAAACACCATTTGCTGACAAAATGATTGGAGAAATTACATTATTTGGCGTGGTTGTCGATAGACTGCGTCCAATCAAAACAGAATTAGCTGACCGCGATTATATAATAGCTATCAAGGCATATCAAGAGCGGTTACCAGTCCTTTGTACGGGCGATTTAATCAAAGAAAACGATATATTTCTTCTCAAAAATTCCCGCAATCTTCAACTGGATAATAGCTCTCAGTAAAATTCCTTCACCTCACCGCTTATATCAGCACGGTGGGGACGCGGAACATCTGGATCGACGGGGACAGCGATATCGCGCACAGACTCGCTCCTTTGAGATGGGGAACCGCACCATCGCACTCCAAACCCAAAAACCCAAGCTTATCACTTAAATATATAGTGTGTTTGAACTCACACATCTAGCAGCGCTTACGCGATCTGACGAAGGCAGTAGCGAAGCTATCGCATAACTAACAGCTTGGGTTATTATCTAATTGAGTCGCGTGTTGTTACTGCTATACCCTTACTAAAGTTAAAATAGTCTGTATTAGTACCTCTAGCTCAATTGGTTTGGAAATATGCTGTTGAAATCCGGCTGCTAGTGCAAGCTGTCGATCGATTTCTCCTGCATAAGCAGTGAGGGCGATCGCCGGAATTTCTCCACTCTGCTCGGGCGACTGCTTTCTAATCTGACGAACTAGTGTATAGCCATCCATATCGGGCATACCAATATCACTGATTAACAAATCAAATTTTGCTTGCCCCAAACTGCTCAGAGCATCATGTGCCGATTGGGCTTGAGTCACTTGCGCCCGGTACTGTTCTAGCAGAAAGGCAATGAACTCCCGCGAATCTCTATCATCATCGACAAGCAGCACTTGCAATCCATTCAGATTGAAGTCTGAGCGATTGTGAAACGCAGTCTCATCTTGATTCAGTTTTGCCGCAACTATCATGGGAAACTTGACTGTAAACGTTGCTCCTTGCCCAACTCCTGGGCTTGCTGCCTGAATGGTTCCTCCATGCAGTTCAACCAAATGACGCACGATCGCTAACCCTAACCCCAATCCTCCAAATCTTCGTGTCGTTGTCCCATCAGCTTGGCGGAAGTAGTCAAAGACATATGGAAGAAAGTCACTAGAGATACCCATACCAGTGTCGCTGACAGTGATTTGAGTATATTCTGTAGCATGAGTAGCTACTTCACTCATCTGCTCATCTTCATTTTTTATCCTTACCAACCGTACCTCTACTTGACCACCCTGGGGGGTAAATTTAATCGCGTTAGAAAGCAGGTTCCAAATAATTTGTTGCAGGCGACTAGAATCACCCAACACTTGCCCAACATTCGGTTCAAATATTGTTTTAATCTGAATGGATTTAGCTTCAGCCGCGAGCCGCACGGTTTCTAGGGCAGCTTTGATGATAAAAGTGAGACCGACTGGAACTTTATTCAGACTTAACTTGCCTTGGAGAATGCGCGACACATCAAGCAGATCTTCGATGAGTTGCGCTTGTAATTTAGCGTTGCGCTCGATAGTTGCGAGTGCATACTGAGTTTTGGCTACGTCCTGTTGGCTCGTTTGCAAAATTTTTGCCCATCCCAAAATAGGATTCAGAGGCGATCGCAATTCATGAGACAGCACTGCCAGAAACTCATCTTTGATTCGGTTGGCTTGTTGTGCTTGTTCAGTTTGTTGCTGCAAAGAGACCATTAGCCGATTGAGGCGATCGTTCTGCTCTTGCAGCAAGACTTCTACTTGTTTGCGCTTGGTGATATCTGATAGGATGACAACGGCACCTGTGAGAGTCCCCCGATCGTCAAATACCAGGTCGATGGTTTTGGAAAACCACCGACTTGTGGATTGAAATTCTAGAACTTGCCGTTGGCGAGTTTCTTTAGCACGGCGAAAGCAAATGCCATCATCAATTCCTAATTGTGTACTCATTAACTCATGGTGAACACAACCTACGATTTCGTGGGAGAGCTTGCCAAAAAGCTCCATCATCGCTCGGTTGCAGCGGCGAATTATACCTTCTGTGTCTACCAGACATACGCCGTCCTCGATCGAGTCAAAGGTGATTTGCCACTCTCTCGCTGAAGACAAAGCCGCTTCCTCCGCTCGGCGAATTCGCAGCAGCGAGCGCACCGTAGCCAGCAGTTCAATGGGTTCAACGGGTTGCACCAGATAAGCATCGGCACCACTGTCTAGGCCTTCTGCTTTATCCTGGCTTTGGACAAAAGTTGCAGAAAGGTGGAGCACGGGAATAAAAGCCGTTTCACTATTTGCCTTTATTTGGCGACAGACTTCAAAGCCTCCTAAATCCGGTAATTTGACATCCAAAATTACTAGAGCAGGTTGATGTTCAACAACTGCCTTTAATCCTGCTGCTCCAGTTGCTGCTTCCACAACGGTAAAGCCCGCATTTTGCAAAATCCGGTTCACAACATAACGATTGGCTTCGTTATCGTCAACATGGAGGATGAGAATCCGTGGCTCAGACATAATTTTGCTCGCAAGCATCTAAAACAAATCCGGCTTTAAGCAGCGTATCTTGAAGTTGGGCAATCGCTGCTGTTTGAGAACCTGTTTCTTTGGAAAGAATGGCGATGCTTTGTTTTGCTAATTGACTCTGCACTTCTGTATCGAGTTGTGCAGATGAGTGGATAATTACAGGAATCGACTGAGTGACGGAATTACTTTTAAGCTGCTTGAGGACATCAAACCCCCTTAACTCTGGCATCTCCAAGTCAAGTACGATCGCGCTTGGTTGCTCGCGTTGTGCCAAATTTAATCCTTCCCGTCCGTTCATGGCTTCTAAAATACTTAACTGTGTATTTACCAACAACTGTTTTACTAAGTACCGGTAGGCGGGGTCATCATCAATTAACAAGAGTTTTTGAGGCTTGTTCTGATTAATTAGCCTATTAAGTTTTTTTAATAGAGGCAATCTGTCTACTGGCTTAATTAGAAAACCGTCGGCTCCTAGAGCCAGTGCTTGCTTTTCATTATCAATGATGGTGATGACGATTATAGGAATGCTGCGAGTTGTTTCATCTCCTTTAAGTTCTCCTAAGAACGTCCAGCCATTTTGCCTTTCGAGCATAATATCTAGCATAATTGCCGCCGGTCGAACTTGTTGTAAGGCAAGCCTGGCTTGAGCTAAAGTGCGGGTGGCAATTAATTGATAGATTGACTCCTGAAGGTGCTTTTCATAAATAAATAGCGTTTCTGGATGATCTTCTACCGCCAGAATGGGCAGGCGATTTAGCTCAAGTGATGCGATCGGTTGCAGTAGGGTGGGAAATTCAGTTGCATGTGGGTAGACCATCGGAATCGATGCTGTAAATGTGGAACCTTCGCCCAGCTTACTTTCAACTGAAATACTGCCGCCGAGTAGCTCCGTTAGCTTGCGCGATAACGGCAATCCTAACCCGGTTCCCTTCACCTGCTTTTGCAGAGAAGACTCAATTTGGACAAAATCTTCAAAAATGCGCTCTCGATCGGCGGGCGCAATGCCGATGCCTGTATCGGACACGGAGAAGGTTACGGTACGATCCCTTTGCATAGCGCTTACACGCACTTCTCCCTTCTCGGTAAATTTAAGCGCATTCGAGACAAAGTTTCTCAGAATTTGCGCGACTTTGCCCTCATCACTGTATATCTGCCCAATGCCCTCAGGTTCCTCGATAATCAGCGCCACAGAGGAGCCTTGAATTAATAATGGACGCAGCATTCCTCGCAGCGTGGCAAACAAGTCGCTGACTTCAAAACGACTGGGACGCACTTCAATTTTTCCAGCTTCCACCTTTGCTAAATCCAGCAAGTCGTTGACCAGTTCTGATAATCCGTTCGCCGCCTTTTGGATGAATATCACCTGCTTTTCTTGCTCGGCGGTCAAATCGCCATCCATCCGTACCAGCAGCATCCGAGATAGGGACACAATAGAGTTGAGCGGTGTGCGAAACTCATGGCTCATGTTCGAGAGAAAGCGGGTTTTTAGATCGTTTGCCTTTTGCAAAGAGTCTGCCTTCTCATCCAGTTCTGCGTAGAGAGCAACCACACCGCGATTGGTATCTTCCAGTTCCCGGTTGAGTTGGGTTAGTTCTTCTTCGCGCTTGCGTAGCTCTGCCATTGCCCGCAGTAATTCCTGGTTTTGGCGCTGGATTTCTTCATAGGGATTCTGAGGCGATCGCTTAATTACGGTTTCTCGAATCTGCTGCAATTGCGAATCGGTGAGAGTAGGTGTGCTCTTCGACAACTTTTTACTCATAACCACTGTTGTTCCCTCTCCCGGCAGCGATTCGATCTCAAAGAAATCCATCAGCTTGCGACTGCCCGCAATACCTAACCCCAATCCTGTAACAGAGGTAAAGCGTCCTGCCAAAACATCTGCTAGATGAGCAATGCCCTCACCTCGATCCTGAATCCGAATTATAAACGCCTGAGGCTCTCCTGCCACAGAAAATTCAACTGTTCCACCCCCAGCATACTGAAAGGCGTTTCGGGCAATTTCTGAAACTGCCGTTGCCAATCGTGCTCGATCTTGAGTATCAAAACCCAGTTGCTCGGCGATCTCGCGAGTTCGTTGTCGAGCTTGGACAACATCCTGTTCGTATTGGATTTCCAGCGTGAAAACGATTGTCATCTGCCCATTCCTTTTGCCACTAACACCGTCACATCGTCCCGCTCTCGGTTAAAGTCTCGATATAGCACGCCTGCAATCAGGCTGGGATGTTTTTGACTCAAGCCGGGATAGCGATTGAGGTGCCACTTAGTATCTAATCCATCAGAATGCATAATTAAAAGCCCGTTGGCAGACCAAGGATAGCTAAACTCTTGAATCTTGCGGATTTCATGTCCTACTATACCGTTGTGAGACACCAGATGGTAGCGGTCAGTTAACGAGAAAATGCTGGCGGCGATGTTGCCAATTCCGGCAAAGCGGACAAACTGTTGTTCAAAGTCGATTTCGGCAATGGCGAGTGCCGCTCCTCGCGTACTTCGCAAGGCGGCGTGGGCAGCTTGGACGATCTCGCCAGGAGAGCGATACTGTTCTTGAAAAATTCTTACAGCTTTTGCAGCCGCAGTGGCAGCCGCAGGGCCATGCCCTAAGCCATCGGCTACTAGCAACAGGCTGCGGCAACCATCCACTTGATACGCCCAGGCATCCCCAGAAACGTCCTCTCCTCTTTTGGGCAAACAGATAACCCCAATTTCTAGGGTCTTTTCAGGCGGATGGGGTGTCGAATCTGACCAGAGGTGGGCGAGGAGCACCGTCCCTTCGTTGGGAATCGAGTAAATTTCAAATAAACCCGAGAGGCGACGAATTGCGCCCAGTCCATTGCCCAAAGTTCCGGCTGTGGAAAAGCCATCTTGCAAACACTCATCTATATCTACCATTCCCCGTCCTTTATCTAGCGACAAGACTTCAATACCGATGGCTGAATTGTGTTCGATTGATTTTAGCAGCAATATCCCACCCTGACCGTGCTGGATCAGATTCCTTGCAATTTCTGTCACCACAATGCCTACTCTGCCCTTTTCTGTTTCCTGAAAGCCGAGCCGAGTTGCTAAAGCGATCGCTACCCGCCGGGCTTCGCCGATCTGGCTAGATTCAGTAATCGAAATAGCGACAGATTCTTGCATTTTATTTCCATCGTACAATTGTTACGCGCGTTCCTTCTCCCACCACAGACTGAATCTCAAACTCGCTGGCAAGTCGTTTGGCACCGCCGAGTCCCATACCTAACCCGCTGCCCGTGGTGAACCCATCCTTCAGCGCCAGATCGATATCGGCAATTCCCGGTCCCCGATCTTCAAAGGTCAGCCTCAGTCCTCGTCGTCTTCCTTCCTGAAGCGTTTCTAACTTTACTGTGCCACCTCCCCCATATTCTAGGGTATTGCGGGCTAACTCACTTGCGGCAGTCACAAATTTAGTTTGGTCTACTAAGCTAAAGCCAATTTCCACGCTCATTTGGCGCACGGCTTGCCGAACTAAGACTATATCTGTAGAAGATTGAATTTCGATCGTTTCAGTCTTCTCCATCGTCATCTGCACTGCATTTGGTGGCAGTGAACTGATTTGTGGTTTCATTGACTGACGATCGCAACATTGCCATTCCCTTTTCTACGTTGAGGGCAGTCCGAATGCCAGTCAGCGATAGCCCCAATTCCACCAGGGTAATTGCCACAGCAGGCTGCATCCCAACAACCACTGTTTGAGCATCCAGCACTTGTGACATTCTAGCAATAGTACCTAAAATTTTCCCAATGAAGGAATCAACAATCTCTAATGCCGAAATATCGATCAAGACACCGCGAGCGCGAGTTTGAGCAATAAGGTTGGTCAAGTCATCCTGTAGGGTCATCGCCAAGCGATCGTGCATATCCACTTGGATCGTCACAAGCAGGAAATTGCCCATTTTGAGTATGGGAATGCGTTCCATGAGTTTCTCCTGTCCACCTATTTGGGTTGAGAGCGGGTGATGGTCACTCCCAAACGTTTTAGCGCCGTGAGAAAGGCATCGGCTAGGGTTGCTTTCGTAATGACATCAGTCAAATCAATGCCGAGATAAACAATTGTTTGAGCAATTTGAGGACGAATACCACTGATCATACAATCAGCTCCCATGAGCCGTGCGGCAGTAACGGTCTTAAGCAGATGTTGAGCGGTGAGGGTATCGACGGTGGGAACCCCGGTAATGTCAATAATCGCAACTTCTGACCCAGTTTCGACAATCTTCTGCAATAGAGATTCCATCATCATTTGAGTGCGGGCACTATCCAGGACACCGATAATGGGTAATGCCAAAATTCCCTCCCAGAGTTTAACCACTGGAGTAGACAACTCCATCAACTCTTCCTGCTGCCGCAAAATCACCTCTTCCCGCGTCTTTTGATACACTTCCATTGTCAGCAATCCCAGTTGATCCAGTAAGCTTGTGGCTAGCCAAATCTCTTCACCCAACTCAAGAGGGTCTTTCAATTGCTGACGCATTCGGTTGAAGAGGGGTTGCTTGAACGAAAAGACGAATGTAGCTGTTTCCGACGGTGTAAAGCCTTTTTGCGATCGCGATCGAGAAATGCTGGTCAGTATCTCCCGCACATCCTGCCATTCCTCTGCTTGAATATTAGTCAACTTTCCCTGCTGAACGGCAATCCGAAACAAGCTCAGGAATTCTCGGCACTCCTCCTTTAGCTCAGCTTCTTTAATCAAGCCTTTGCGAATGTTGACAGTAGCTAACTCCTGAGTCCACTCCGACAGCAGGTCTGCCTCGAAGATTTCCAGGATTTCTGGTATTTTACTTTCGCTCATCGTTAGTATAAAGGCAACGGCTTTCATTAGTCCAAAATCAGTGTATGCTGATTTTAGACCATTGGTCACAACTTTCAAATCAATGAAACCCGCTTGCGGGATTGAAACTAGTCATCATTAATCGCAAACCAACCACGGTCAAACTTTCAAATACATGAAACCCGCTTGCGGGATTGAAACACCAAGCGTATTTATTTTTCAATCACTTTATCGACTTTCAAACAAATGAAACCCGCTTGCGGGATTGAAACTCCGACAGATACATCTGCAAGGGCTCTCGAATTTTTGTACGTTGGACAAACCCAACAAATACCTGTAAATGTTGGGTTTCGTTCCTCAACCCAACCTACGTGGGCTTTGTTTGTATAGACGCGATTACGAACATCGCAAAGGTATTTTTTCCAACTTGGGATGCTCCCACCTGAATTTACCTGAATTTACCTGAATTCTCAATGTCCTGAATTTAACTCAACTATTTTCTTCAAGCATCCAACATACTATAAATAGCAAATAATTATACCGATGAAGATAAAACCAATCGAAAAAACTATCAATTTAAATATTATATTGAAAGACTCAAGCCGTCTAATCATTGGTCTAAAAGTCTCTTAATCGCGCTATGGAAAATGGAGAACGGTAAATTGGTTTGTCAATGGATGGCTGAGTGAAGTATTCATAAATTGAAATATTTAATTTTTTCTATAGCAATTCTGCCTTATAGATAAGACTAAATTTGTACCGTTATTTCCACTTAGCTCAAAAATATGTTAAAATACTTAAAATTAAGACAAAAATTTACAGTTTTGCTACTCTTAATTCTTGTAGTAGGTTTGAGTGTAAGTGGGCTGGCTCTTTCTACATTACTGAGGCAAAATGCAACAAATGAAATAGCCTCAAGAGCTTTAACACTCATTGATACAATGACTTCTATACGTGAGTACACACTGACCCAAATCTATCCAGAACTCTCTTTGAAACTGGAAGAAAAGTTTCTGCCCCAAGTGGTATCGGCATACTCAGCACGAGAAGTTTTTGAAATTCTCCGCAAAAAACCAGAGTATTTGGACTTCTTTTATAAAGAAGCAGCAACAAATCCTACAAATCTCCGGGATAAAGCTGATAGTTTTGAAGCCAATATTTTAGAACGTTTTAGAAAAGAAAAAGATTTAAAACAAGTAAGTGGATTTCGCTCACTTCCTGGTGGCGATATATTTTACATTTCCCGTCCGCTATCAATTAGCCAACAAGCTTGTCTTCAGTGTCACAGTACTCCTGAGGCTGCTCCGAAAACTATGATTGACCGTTTTGGAGAAGCTAATGGATTTGGTTGGCACTTAAATGAAATTGTAGCGGCTCAATTTGTATCTCTACCAGCCAGTAAGGTCATTGAAAAAGCTCATCAATCTTCTTTATTAATAGTAGGATTTGTCTGTGCTGTTTTTCTAGTCGTTATCTTTTTGGTGAATATCTTTTTGAACCAACAAGTTATTCTTCCTCTGAAGCGTATAACTCGTATTGCTGAAGAAGTGAGTACGGGACATTTGGAAGTTGACTTCGAGCAAGTTTCCTATGATGAAATTGGGAATCTTGTTAAAGCTTTTATAAGAATGAAATTAAGTTTAGAAATGGCAATGAAAAGAATTAGGCGTACTCATGGTTTCGAGTAACTTTCTTATGTGTCATCAAAAATACATGACTATGCACGGGGTAATACTACTAATACTTGGTTTTTAATGTAAAAAATATTTTTATTAGGTCATCAGCTTACTAAGGGTTTTGATGAGAACAAAGTCATGGAAAGAAAAATGCTGTTACCAAAGCCCGATCGATATGAAATAGACAGTATTTGGCAAAAATATATGGAGGAAGTAGAGTAATTTTCGATTTCAAGTTATAAGCGATCGCCTCGCATGATGTCGTTTTGTAAACATTAGTGACATTTTTTATTTAGAAAAATAAAATAGTATTGCTGACTCTGGAGAGGTAGCAAAAAATACTAATATTGCTTCCCTGGTTTAAATCTGATGAAATGTACTTTATTAATTCCTTTTGCTTTAGCTACCTTTCTTGTAAGCTGTAATAGTTCTTCATCAAAATCAGCAAGCAATCACCAGTATAAATACGTTGCTACAGATAAAAGTTATACTGCTGAATTTCCTGCTAAACCCACAGAACATCCTCGCTCTACTCAAACGCAATTAGGTAAAATCAATTATGTAATGGTTTCTTATCAGGATAACATTAACCATCGAATTTATAGTACCTTCAATATGAAATTTCCTGTTAATCCAAATCATTTTGATGTGGAACAAGGCTTAAAAAATGGTCTCGAAGCAGCAACAAAAATTAGTAATTCTACTATTACGAGTGAAAATAAAATTACCTATAAAAGTTATCCTGGCAGAGAAGTTACCATACATTTTAAAGGTAGTATTACTGGTAAAGCTAGATTGTTTATAGATCCTAAAGGACCGACCTTGTATCAAGCATTCGCGATCGCAAAAGATGGGAATGTCAATTCTCCAGAAATAGAAAATTTTCTAAATTCTTTAAATATTAAATAAAAGCTTTTCTATGTCCAAATACTGTTTAAGTCATGACCATGGTAACAAATAAGCGTGCAATTAACAGCTCAAATTTGGAAGCATCCAAGTAATGGATGACTTTCAAATCAATGAAACACGCTTGCGGGATTGAAACATAACCTGTCGTGTCGAGTAAATAAATTGTCCTATCTTTTCAAAGTAAAGGTATAAGATTCGTTGGTTTCCTCGCAATTGATAAACTTAGAAATTACTATTTTAAGAGTAGCAAGACCCGTTACAGACTTAATCAAATCCTGTACGTTCTTACGATTCAGAAAAATATTAATCTTTTGGTACTTTTGGTTGTTTGAAGTTAACATTATTCTAGGTTTGTAATAGTTATAATTCGATTGTATTCGATAAAAAGCCCTGTAATTGGTTGTTACATGGCTTTTTAGTCTCTATTCAAATTATTGACTATCTAACAACATACTCTAAACATCATATTAAATTCATTCAACTTTCAGGAGTTAAGCTGGTATGACTCTACTACGCACTGGTGTTTGAATTTTAATATTTTTTTTAGACTTGAAAAAATAAAAAAATATTTTTTGATGTAAAATTTTAACTTGAGAAGAATTTAATGACTTAATAAATTAACAATATAGGAAATGCAAAAGTCATCTGTCCGTGAACATTTGATAGCGGGAATTGCTTTTTGTTGTGGTGTCGTAGCAACAAGTATCATATCCGTTTCTCTACCACAAGCTGTCGCACAAAGAACATCAAGAGAAACATTAGTAGCTCAATCAGTAGTTAATGAAGAAAACGATTTGAAGTTTGAATCACGCGGTTGTCAAAGGACAAAACCCACACAAGTGAGTTGTGATGTTTTAATTACCAATATAGGTAAGGAACGTCAAACTCTGAGATTTGCTGTTAGCCCTAATTATGACCCAATTAGAACAAATGCTATCGATACTTCTGGTACTGTGTACACCGCCCAAACAATACAATCTGGCTCAGGTCTTACTGGGGGGTCTAAAGGTACGGAGTATTTTAATATCAACTTAGCTGTTAATATCCCCACAAAAGTCACATCCACCTTTGAAATTCCACAAGAAATTACTAATTTAGCTGCTTTAGATGTAGGTTATATGAATAACGGTGGTAGCTCTACAAAAACGGCTATTCCCAATATCGGTAAGATAGCGTCTAATTCAGCATCTACGAAAAATCCATGTCCACCCAGTTCCACCCGCACCCAATAAAGGTAACAACATTAATCAACTCACAAGAGCGATCGCTTTGATTGCTACTTATTTCACTAAATTTTAAGTATCTGCAACCACCTGGTTACGCCCAAAGTTTTTAGCTTGATAAAGTGCCTTATCAGCGCGTTGGATAATAACATTAACGGTTTCATCCTCTAATTTGTGTGTAGCCACTCCAATACTCACTGTTATGAATATCTGTTGTTCTTGCGTCAAAATACCCGTCGTTTCAACGTTCTCTCGTATACGCTCAGCCACCAGAACTGCTGCATCACTATCTGTTTCTGGCAGAAGTACCATAAATTCTTCACCACCTATTCTGCCAAAAAAATCTACACTTCGCAGACAATTCAAAACAGTTTGTGCCATGACGATAAGCACTTCATCTCCAATCATGTGACCATATGTATCGTTAATTTTCTTGAAATAGTCAATATCTATCATTATGACAGTAAAAGGATGATGATAGCGACGAGAGCGGTTGAATTCTTGCTCTACTAAAGTGAATAAATAACGACGGTTCCACACTCCAGTCAACGAATCGGTGTGAGCTAATCTTTCTAACTCTTGAATCAATTCCTTTTGCTGGTGCAGTAATTTTTTCAATTCCTCTCGCGCAGATTTCAACTCTATATGTGTCCGTACACGGGCAAGAAGTTCTAGACCTTCAAACGGTTTAGTGATGTAATCAACCGCTCCTTTTTCAAAGGCTTGTACTAGATGCTCTTGCTCATTACTAGCGGTGAGAAAAATAATTGGAATCTCAGCTAAATCTGGAGCGGTTTTGACTTTAGAGCATACTTCCAAGCCATTCATCTGTGGCATCATCAAGTCCAACAGAATTAAATCGGGCTTTACTACTTGAAGAAGCTTTAAAGCTTCGAGTCCGTTAGAGGCTAGGGTAACTTTGTAACCAACTTGCTCTAAGTGCGTTGCAATAAGTTGTAAATTGTCATAGAAGTCATCAACAACTAAAATTAAGTGATTTTTTGGCTTGAACAGTCTCATAAAAATTAGGCTAACAATTCATTTATAGAATCCTATCAACCAAGATTGATGATGGGTATATGATAATTTTCAAAAGACTATTTTAGTTGTAGGCTTTAAATATATTTAAGAAAATTGGGTTCCGATTGTATCTAAAGACTTAAATAGTCAGATTAAAAAACCTGTCAGAAGTAGTTTGACATTTCTTCTGAAAAAGTCTATCAGCAAATAAAAGCACTTTGGAAACAGTTAAAAAGGAGTAAAAAAGAACTTGTATTGGCAACGACCATCCAAATAAACCAGATTTGCCAGATTGAATCTAAAGTATTTCGTCATTGACTACTTGAGATAGCGAAATGTAGTACGCTACTATCTCCTGGTGTGCGTTTTTTATTAGCCTGATGTCGTCAAACTCTTAAATCTTCTATCAAAAGCTTTTATATTTCCAAATACTGTTTGACCAAGCGTGAGCGATCGCGGTAACAAATAAGCTACAATTGACAGCAGTTTTCATCTAAATAAACCATACCCTTTGTAAGGGAGCAAGCAAGACCGCTGATTTGGTACGCAAGACAATTACTAAAGTCTTCGAGGAACCGCGATGGCAACAAATAAGGATCTGTAATGCTAGAATGAAACCCGTTCACGGGATTGAAACATCGCCTACAAGAGAGAATCAGAAATGCACCCCGACTTTCAAATAAATGAAACCCGTTCACGGGATTGAAACGTCGATGGTTCCCAAGGAACGTACTCCTTGGATTTTATCTTTCAAATAAATGAAACCCGTTCACGGGTCTTGCCTCTTACTGGCTTGTGTTTAAGCTGAATTTTAGGAAACTGACAAATTTGTTTGACCTTACAGCGATACGATAGTTTCACCCGTTTGGTTTCCCGGATGACGGGGGCGAAGCAGCATCGACCATAATATATGAAATTTCCTATAAATTCAAGTCAGCACAATAGCACGAAATGTCACCTGTGCAATGACTCTTACTTTTAATAACAGAAAGCCGTTAGAAAACACAGTTTACATATACTTAATGATGGCAAACTAAGTTCCGGTATTCCTAAGTTAAGTTGATAAAATCATTGGCGCTGATTAAACTAGAGTTAACATTGCTTAAAGTGACCAAGACCTCATTTGTAGAAGTTATCCGAATGGAAGTACCATTACTGCTGTTAGTCACAGTCAAAGCCTCATAAGTTAATCCCAGGGATAAACCTAACTTGTCAATACCATCTTCAAAGCCATAGATAATATCAGTACCCCGACTCGGAGCGAGAACATAAGTATCTGCACCGCCTCCACCATAGAGATCGTCGTTACCTGCACCCCCATTGAGAACGTCATTACCCATACCACCGTGCAGGCTATCGCTACCACTACCACCTTTAAGGATATCGTTACCTTGTGCGCCCCCATAAAGAGAGACGCTACCCAGAGTGAATGCTGAAGCATCAATGGTGTTGTTACTGTCGCCACCAATCAGTGTTGCCGTTTCAATGTTTTTGAGGATATCAGTTCCACGACCAATGAGTTGTGTGTTCGTTAGAACAAAGTTAACATCAGCAACTTCTTGGATTCGATCGATACCATCACCACCGTCGAGAGTATCATTGCCCGTACCACCACATAAAAAGTCATTGCCAGCACCACCGTTAAGGACATCGTTACCATCGTTCACAGACAGATAGTCATTGCTTGCACCACCGTAGAGTTGGTCATCGCCGGCTCCACCGTTGAGGGTATCATTTCCGTCCTGCCCAAATAGGGAGTCATTGCGACTACCACCAGTTAGGGTATCGTTACCAGCACCACCATCAAGAGAGACTCTACCTAAAGTGAATGTCGCAGTATTTATGATATTGTCACTACTACCACCACTGAGTCTTACTTCTTCAATATTTATAAGTACG
Source organism: Tolypothrix bouteillei VB521301 (assembly GCF_000760695.4). Lineage (GTDB taxonomy): Bacteria > Cyanobacteriota > Cyanobacteriia > Cyanobacteriales > Nostocaceae > Scytonema > Scytonema bouteillei_A. The sequence goes on from NZ_JHEG04000002.1 coordinate 83,446, forward strand.
TCTGTACCAGCCCCAAAAAGTTGCGTGTTTGTGAGGGTAAAGTTAACATCTGCTGATTCGTTAACATAATCAAAGCCGTCACCACCGTCCAAGATATCATTACCCGCACCACCAAACAGAGAGTCATCGCTAGCGCCACCGTTGAGGATGTCATTTCCATCTTGCCCGTATAGATGGTCATAGTTTGCATCACCGTTCAGGGTATCATTACCAGCAGCACCGTAGAGGTAATCATATCCTTCATAGCCATAAATAACGTCATCACCTAGACTTCCGGTAATATTGTCGTTACCTGAGTTACCATATAGGATATTTACGGTGCCATTACGGATAACCGTAACGGTTTGCGTAGCACTGGCGGTCTTTTGAGTGAATGTCATGGCAACAGCATTTTCATAGTTGCTTTGTGGAGCCCTGAAAACGCCATTAGCTGGAGTGTAGCTGTAATAATCGCTCTGACCAAGATAGTTACCGCGATCGCTATCTATGGTGAGAGATGTAGTAGCAGCAGCAGTAACGAGCGAGGTATTTTCAGACACCAGATAATGGTAAGTGACATTGTTGTTGCTAGAATCGGTTCTGGGGGTAAACAAGTAGTTTAAGTTAATATTGCCAGTACGAGCTTGAAATCCATCTACGGCAATCTGATAAGTAGTTCCAGCTGTCGCTGCAAAGTTCACGCGACTGGCAACATTTCCGTTACCAATATCATCGTTAGCAATTATACGGGTCAGACCGTTGACGGTAACACCTGTGTACGCAGAAAGGAAAGTGTCAAAAGAACTACCAATAGTATCAAATACTACGTTACCAGAAGATGGTGCTGTCCAACTCCACCAAACAGAGTTGGTTGTTCCCGATTGCACTGGCTCGCCAAATTCGCCTGAGCTTCCCACATTACTGCCAGTACTGCTGCCCGAAGTTCCAGAAAGCACAATCCGGTTTTCAAAGTTGTCATTCCCGGTATTTTCGCTAACATCGTTGAGGTTAACGGTCACAGCTTGTGCGCTGCTTCTAATGGTGCCATCGCTGACAGTAACTTGTAATTGAAAACTGGGGCTGCTCTCAAAGTCGATATCGTTGCTGTCGTTGACTGTAATTTGTCCGGTGTTGGGATTGATGCTGAAAGCAGCTTGACCATCGCGATCGCGGTCTAAATTACCTGCTGTAATTATCCAGTTGGAGAAGGTGGTGCTATCTGGGTCAGTAGCAACGACAGTGCCCACAACCGTTCCCATAATAGCGTTTTCATTCACTCTAAAACTTTGATTGGCTGTAATAATTGGAGCATCGTTAACAGGATTAACGATAATTGATGCTGTATCAGTAGCAGTACTGAAGGCCGTGGTACCACCGTTAGTATTTGTGTTAGCAGTACCGCCGTTAGTGCCACTGGTTCGATCCCAAGCGCGGAAAGTTATAGCGTTAGTGATGGTGCCGTGATAGTTGGGGTTGGGTTGGAAATAAATACGGGTATTGGGATCTCCTGCTAAGAGCCGAGCGCTGCTGTCAGACACATTACCCAAGCTGTACCAGTTTGCTCCATTGTCAGTGCTGTAGTGCCAAGTACCATTAGTCGTGTTGGTATTGGTGAGGGCGATACCAGTTAATGCTTCACGATTTGCGTCAGTCACGTTTCTCCCCAAACTGACGATCGAGGAAACTAACGTTCCAACTGCTCCGGAAGGGGTGTTAGCATCTTCATTCACAGACCCTAGGGTGACGGTGGTGTCAGTTAGGGTGGGTGCTGCGTTAATACTGGGAGGGGTAGGGATAAAAGAATAGTTTAAAGTAATATTGCCTGTACTGCGTTGATATCCATCGACGCTGATATGGTAGGCTGTTCCGGCTGTCACGGCAAAGGTCACCCGACTGGCAGTACTTCCACTGATATCATCGTTAGCAGCAACAAGGGCCAAACTATTGATGGAATTCCCCCTGTAAACAGAAAGGTAAGTGTCAAAAGAACTACCAACAGTCTGGAATGTGACATTACCAGAGGATGGAGCAATCCAACTCCACCAAACAGAGTTAGTTGTCCCTGATTGGACTGGTTCTCCTAATTCACCTGTAGCTGCTAAATTGTTGCTAGTACTGGTACCCGAGTTGCCAGAAAGTACAATTCGGTTCTCAAAGCTGTCATTTGTCGTAGTTTCCGTGAGGTCGTTAAGATTAACCGTGACATTCGACACGTTGCTCGCAGCCACGCCATCGCTGACAGTGACTTGCAACTGAAAACTGGGGTTGCTCTCAAAGTCGAGTTCATCGCGATCGCTCACCGAAATTTGTCCGCTACTAGAGTTAATGCTGAAGGCTGTTTGACCATCACCATCGCGGTCTAAATTACCTCCTGTAATTTTCCAGTTAGAGAGGGTGGTGCTATCTGGGTCAGTAGCAACAACTGTGCCTGCGACTGTTCCTACAGGAGCATTTTCATTGACTCTGAAAGTTTGATTGGGCGCGATGACAGGGGCATCATTGATGGCAGTCACATTAACAATTTTAGTTACGGCAGTACTGGTACCGCCATCACCATCAGTTAAGACAAAACTTACGCTACGTGGAGTTGTGGAGGGATTGTCTGAAACATTGGCGAAGGTGATGTTGTTAATTAAAGCTTGTACGGCTGTTGCGGTAGCGTTATCATTAAAAGCGATCGTCAGAGGAATTGTGCCCGTACCACCACTAAAAGTACCAATTTCAATTGCATTGTAAAGAACAGTATTTCCGACAATCCTGATGAGATTCGATCCTGTTCCTTGATGGCGAATGGCTAGGCGATCGTCTGCAGTACCTCCAATACTGAAACTAACAGTTAGCGTACCTGTATCAAAATTTGGTGAGTCTGTGTCTGTGACAGTCGCGCGATCGGCAATGTTGATGGGAGAGATATTTTCTATGTATGAGGAGGGGATTGTTCCCAAGTTGATGTTAGGTGCTTGATTCTCAACTCTTAAGGTGACTGTCGCAATATTAGAATTAGCGATGCTATCAGTCGCACGGTAAGTAAAAGTATCAATGCCAGTAAAACCAGAGTTGGGAGTGTAATCAAAGGAACCATCACGGTTGAATATTAAGCGACCGTGTAAAGGACCGGAGACAAGAATTGCTTGTAATTGTTGGCTGTCTCGATCGGTGTCATTACTAAGTACACCACGAGGTAGATAATCGTTGTATGTAACCTGACCGTGTAAAACACCTATATCACCAGGGCTTTTTTGCTCAAAGGTGGCATCAAGAAGCTTTACAGTGTCATCAGCACCATAGAGAATTCGGTTGATAGTAAATTGCCCGGTCAGAGTATTGTTACCGCGCCCGTCTCCACTTATTGATAAACCGGGCTGATTGTTATCTTGGAATGGAAAACGGACTGCGTTTGTATACGTTGTTCCTGCTGTTAGTGGAGCGTTAAATGGAGCCGCAAATCCCAGATCCCAGGAATGACCACCGGGTCTCTGTTCGCTATAACTTATTCGTATAGCATTGTTGCTTGAGGGATTTGTTGGATAAGCACGCCTAGCTAAAAAATTCCCACCAGTACGAGTGAAGTTGTAGTAATTGCCTTGACCAACAAAAGTTCCGCCTGCTCGATCGTCTATGATTAAGGCTGTAACACTAGCAGCAGTGGAAAATGACGTGTTTGCTGCCAAAGTATAGGTGTCATTTGTTGCGACAGGTGCTCGATTGGTTGCTGTCACCGTAATTGTTGCAGTGTCTGTCGCAGTACTAAAGGCAGTCATCCCACCATTGGTTGTAGTGTCAGATGTTCTACCGTTGCTACCACTGGTTCTATCCCAAGCACGGAAAGCGATCGCATTGTTAATATTGCCGTTAAAGTTAGCGTTAGGCTGGAAGTAGATGCGCGTGTTTGCATCTGCGGCTAGTAAGCGAGCATTGCTGTTAGAAACTGCACCTAAAAGATTCCAGTTTGTACCGTTATTTGTGCTGTAGTACCAAGTGCCGTTAGTGGTACTGGCTGTGGTAATTGCGATCCCCGTAACTGCATTGCTATCGCGATCGCTAACGTTTGTTCCCAAATTTACCAGAGATGACACCAAAGTCCCAACTGTTCCAGAAGGAACGCCAGCGTTTTCATTAACTGAATTGAGGGTAACAAGAGTATCGCTAAGAGTTGGAGCCGTGTTATAGGTTTGGTTGGAACTTGTCCCTAAGTATCGTACTAGGGCAAAGTCACCGTAACTACCGCCTGCAACAACAATATTACCATCGGGTTGAATAACAACACTTTTACCTCCATCATCGCTCCAGTTACCACCAATGGGTGTGCTAACCCAACCACTACTACCAAAGCTATTATCTAAAGTGCCATTTACGTTGTAACGTGCTACCGCAAAGTTCTTCTGGTTACCATCCCAAGTGTATCCAGCAACAACAATTTTACCATCCGGTTGAATGGTAGCAGATTCTACACCAGCGCCATTCGTGCTACTGCCAATTCGTGTGAGAACTTTACCGCCACTACCAAAAGTGTTATCCAATGTGCCGTTGGCGTTGTATCGTGCTATGCCAAAACCAAAGTTAGCACTTCCTGCTACTACAATCTTGCCATCAGGCTGAATGGCAACACTATGACCGTAGTCATAGTTGTTATCAAAGTCTGTGACAACTTTACCCCCATTACCAAAATTAGTATCTAGACTGCCATTAGTGTTGTAACGTATAAGAGCAAAGTTAGCGTCATTGATATTAGAGCCTGTATTGCTGTTGAGGGTTGCGCCTGTGACTAGTATCTTGCCGTCTAATTGAATAGCAAGACTAGAAGACAAATCGTGGAAATTACCTAATGGTGTAATAACTTTGCCACCAGTACCAAAGCTGGTGTCCAGACTGCCATCAATGTTATAACGTGTTAGAGCAAAGTCATATTTACTACCATTGTGACTGGACCCCGTAACGACAATCTTACCGTCTGATTGAAGAGCGACACCCATACCCTCATCGTCTAGAGTTCTGACAAGAGTTTTGACTGTGCCACCATTACCAAAGCTGGTGTCTATAGTACCATTACTGTTGTAACGTGTTAGGGCAAAGCAGTCGTTGCTGCCATTTGAAGCGCTTCCAGCTACGACTATTTTACCATCTGACTGGATAACAACACTGCGACCGGAAATACCAGCACTGTTGGCGTTTGGAATGGCTTTACCACCGTTGCCAAAAGTCGTGTCCAACGTCCCATTGGAGTTATAGCGTGCTAAGACGAAGTACGCACCGTTGGTATAATCGTCAGTTCTTCCTGCCACAACAATCTTGCCATCTGGCTGAAGAGCAACGCTATAGCTGAAGTCATTGTGGCTGCCAAAGTCGGTGATAACCTTACCACCATAGCCAAAACTAAGATCTAAATCACCCGCCTTACTAGTAACAGTGTTAGGTGTGAAAGAATAATTTAAAGTAACATTACCCGTGCTACTTTGATATCCATCAACAGCAATATGGTAAGTTGTTCCCGCTGCCACTGCAAAGCTAACTCGACTTGCCGTAATTCCATTACCAATATCATCGTTTTGAGCAACACGAGTCAAATTATTGACTGTAGTACCTGTATAGACTGAAAGATAAGTATCAAAGTTACTAGAAAGCGTATCCAGTGAAATATTTCCAGAAGATGGAGCAATCCAGCTCCACCACACGGAGTTAGTCGTCCCTGATTGAATGGCCTCACCTGCTTCACTTGTAGCTCCTACGTTGTTACTAGTGCTACTGCCTGAAGTACCAGAAAGTAAAATGCGATTTGCAAATGTGTCGTTATTGCTGCTCATATAATGGAAAAATTGCGTGTAAAAATTGACCAGCTAATTCCTGTTTCTCTGGTCGAATTCCATGATGCGTAAAAACGCATTACAACGTGAGTTCTTGGGGTGAGGTCTGCTTTGAATTGGCCGAACTCACGTCAATTTAGAGTCATAACTATTGGAAATTTTAGTATCAAGACACGTGCTAAGTAAGTAAGTCAGCGTTAAAAAATCAAACTATGTAACGACATATAAAATCAACAAAGAGCCTATGAATACGTCGTTCTAAGGTTTTTACAAAACTCAACATACATTGGTTTTATCGCGCCGACTTACTTAGTAACTGTGGGAAGACAAAAATAGTTTTGTTTGGCAGCCTCCAATTTATAAAAAAAACTTTAGTTTTCCAAAATTATATTGACGGATTCCGATTCATTCTTGCCTGAAGGAAAACGCTGAAATCTTGTCACTATTTTTTGAAGATTGCTTTATAAAAAAGACGGCAACGTAGTTAACTCAAAGCTGTTATTGTGATTATAATTATCAGTATTCCCAGATTGCTTTGTAAAGTTTAGGTAAAAATTACCCTTGATTTTAAGAATCTGCCGAGAGGGTGTCAGAGGTACAGGTTGTTGTAAGGGTGTAAGTTTTGCGGAGCGACTTCGCCAACGTGTAGTATGCCGATGCTCTTAGATATGCCGTTCACCTCTACCTGTGTACTTCGTTTACCTGAAAGATGCTGTAAGTCAAATGGTTTTAGGTGTCGCACCGTATTGTATGCGATCGCGCAAATTTTCTGAGGTGGGAGCGCTGTCGCTGTTTGCATGGAAACTGGCATCAAAACGAATAAATTTACGTACTAAGACGGGTGAGGACACTTCACAGCCGCCTCAATAGGGGACTTGAGGGTTCCCCTCTGGGGATGAAGTTCCTCACGGTGCTGCTCTTGGTACTACAAGAGTTGGGTTGACTGATACCAAGTTGCGTTCATACATCGTACTTTCTCCCGTGTCTCCCGTGTCCCATCAATAAGTGGTATTTTTGAATGCGACTCCGTATGAAGCTGTGCAAGTTCAAGAATTATTAGCTGAGTGCGCCTTGAATCTTCTAGCACTAAAGGGAGTGAAGTCTCAATAGAAAAGAGAATTATTTATCCTTAACCCTCGCTCCTTCTGACTTTTTAGATATATCTACTTATCTAATTTATTTATACATTTACATTTTGTAACATAGCTTACAATTTTCCAATCAAGGAACAGCCTAAAATCGGTTGTCCTGATACTAAATCATGGTTAAATCTAGCTTAAGTATGAGCAAAATAACAATTTTGTTGAATAAGTTACAACTCAAGATACTGTTTGATTTAAGCAGAAGTCATTTACCTTTTAAGTATACAACCGTTGTATTGGATATGAGCATTTCGTAATCGAAAACACAATGCTTTAGATTCTTTTAAGAATTTTGTATTAAGCTGGACAGTTTTTCACATCCCAGTCAGTTTTAATAACATTGTTCGCGTTATTTGCTCGGTGAATATCGATGTAAATACGCCAGCAATATGGTGCCATGCTGCTAGTTGCAAGCATATATTTAAATCCTGCAATTGATAGTGTGGTTGATAACAAAGCAGAAAATAATCCCTAAATGGAGCCTGACGAAACCTATGCTTGAAACTAACAATCAAAACATCTACTTCCCTGCTTTTGTAAACCCTGATGTTGAAAACGAGCAAATTGTCAATCGCAACCATTTGGCTAAGACCAGACTGGATATATTGCAACCATTGCGTGGTTGGCTTGATTCATTAGATATTCAGAATCAAAAATTTGCAAGATTTATTGCTCAAACGATCCCCGCCCAATGTCCGTTTGAAAGAGACATAGTTTTGTTTGGTCGTAAAATTGCTCATATTCCCCCCCTGTGCAAACTCAATCCGCTTTATGACCAATTTGTTGGTCTGCGTTTCCGTGCTTTATGTTACTTGGCGGATGTGTGCGGTGAAGATATCCGCTCGTATTGTTAGAATGCATTCTCATACAACGGAAGTTAAACAAAGAGCTTGGCGATCGCCTAAACTACAAGAACAGGGGACATAGAAAAAGGCGAACACAATCAATGAGAAAGCGCTACGCATCTAAAGATTGTATTCACCTACAAGGCGAAACTCAACTTTTAAAATTCTTTACTCATTCATATTTTTGAGTGTTGCCACAGCTGAAGGTGATATCTGATTCAAATAGCGGAAAACCCAATACTTGAATATGGTATCCAAAATTACAGGGAATGTAGCAATGAAAAGGAAAATCGCGTTTCTATCTGCAGGAATACCTAAATGAGTTGCTATACTTTCCAGGATAACTTCCCATCCATGTGGTGAATGGAATCCCACAAAAATATCTGTGAATAAAATAATGATGAATGCTTTAGCGCTATCACTCAAACCATAGACAATCTCATTTAGAAGAGTTTTAACCGCTGCTACCCCTCTTTTATTTGTCAAGACAACGCCTGCAAAAGCAACTAAACCCAGTAAGTCTGCAAAAACGTTTGCAACGGCACTATTGCTTTTACGTTTGAACTCTTCAGCTATCTCCATTACCTTCACTGATACTTTTTCTTCAATAGCTTCGGAAGAAATTTGAGGAGAATGTTTTAGCAATCTCTCAAATTTTAATTCTTCTTCAAAAGACTGCAATTGTTTGAAAGCTTCTTCTTTCATTTCCCAATTTAGAAAAATGGATGTACTTTCACCACTGCGAAAATGCTCTACAGCAGGAAGTATTAAAAAATGCTTTGAAACTTCTTGAGTCAATAGAGGGATCAAAATTAATAATCCTAAAAAGTTGATAGCTAGCCTGGTTGTTTTACGGGATGCTTGAAAGGTCCTGACTACTTCTTCTTCAGAATTCCGACTTATATCATTTGTAATTTTCCGAATTGTTTTCCCAATCGATCTAGGAAGGATACCAGTTTTCTGGGTAACAGGTTCAATACCGCTCGAACTGAGTTGAGATGAACTTTTTAGGAGTGGTTGTGAATATTCTAACTTTGAGAGAATAGATTTTTGAGGAGAATCCTCAGATGCAGATCTAGATATTTCTACCTCCCGCTCGTTGTATCTTGTAAGAACCTCATCAATTAATTTTAGTTTTTCTAAAAAAGCATAATTAGAGTTTTTTAAAAAAAAGCGACTTATCTTAAATTCAGCAATTCTAATTTTAATGGTATTTAAATATTTTTCAACGTCTGTTTGAAAACAGTCCAAGACATTTTGGCTGTACTCTCCCCCTTGAGTAGATACTTTGTCACCTCCAAAATGTTCCAACTCAATATTTTTAATTTTTAAGGCAATTTGATAAGCCTGCTCCAACGCTCTTTCTGAAGTGTTAAAGAACCACTGATTGCTTTCATGAAGAAAATGATTTATTTTGTTAAGGAACTTATCTGACTTCGAGGGCGTGATGTAATTTTTCATGTCTCTGGTAGATATTTGATTTTATAAAAAAGTAGGTAGATAAAATTTTAATGAAGATACAAATAGAAAATAAAGTTAGAACAATGTTTGTATTAACTGTAGCTCTATTTATCTACCTAAAAATTTAAAAAAACATCTAACTTTTTTAGAAGCTTAGCCAGTTTGCAAACAAGCTAAAGGATCGGGAACGGGAAAAGCGTCGGAACAAAGAGGAACAAACTTACGATTATTGGCATCATAGGCAACTATTTGTCCTGTTTCTATTTCATAAACCCAAGCATGAAGAGATAACTTACCAGCGTGCAATTTAGAACGAATTACGGGATAAGTTTCTAAATTTTCAATCTGAGTCAGTACATTCTCTTCCACAGCTATTTTTAGAAGTGCTTCTCCATCATAATCCTTGTAATTTTCTCGTAAAAGACGACGAGTAGACTCTGCGTGTTGCTTTAACCAGCTGTAAACTAAAGGCATTTCATCGGATAAAGTATTTAACTGTAGGAGAGCTTTCATACTACCACAGTGAGAATGACCGCAAACAATAACGTGCTTAATATTTAAGGCGGAAACCGCATATTCTATCCCCGCACCTTCGCTATTATTATAACTTCCGTGTGTTGGAATGATATTACCCAAATTCCGGATGATAAAAAGCTCTCCTGGTTTTGTTTGAGTTAATAAATTTGGGTCGATGCGGGAGTCGGAACACGTTATGAAGAGAATTTCAGGAGTTTGTCCTTGAGACAACTGACGAAACATTTCCTGATGAATAGTGAAATAATTCGTCTGAAATTCGTTAAGTCCTTTGATAATTCGTTTAATTGGCATTGTGGAATTCATGTTCTTTTCATTTTACTTGTATTGTTTATTGAGTAGTAGCACCTTTGTAAGGTTAACCTAAAGTTAGTGATTGACCCATTTTGCATCAGTCACCAGACACATACCTCCTATTTTCTTTAAAATAGGAGTTATTTTTTGTACTAAGCTGTCCAATTGTTTCTCATTTGTACAGACTGTCATAATATAACTACTACTAAATAAACAGTCTATATCCGGACAAGATAAACCTCGATCGCCTTTACCTGAAGTGTCTTTAATAATTGTATAACCTGACACTGAGACAGTTTCTAAAATTTTTAGAGTTTCTTCAATGTAAGAGTTGTCCATGATAATTTCTACCTTTTTGACTTCTTGCATAACAGCGATCGCTAAATCTATATTTTGGGGAACTCGTTCTGATGAAACTGATTTAGTTTCAGTTACCAAACAGACACCGCCGATTCGTTTTAAGATAGGTAAAATGTCACTTACAAGGTAATTTAATTGCTTGTAATCTGTGCAAACAGTTGAAATATAACTATTGCTGAACTCTCGACCTAAATCGTTGTAGCAAACACCCCGTTCGCCTTTACCTGAAGTATTTTCTATCAATGTATATCCAGAAAGTCTAACTGAATCCAAGATATCTATGACTTCTCTAAGTTCTAAGGTGCTAACAATAATTTCTACTCGATTAACGAGTTGCATAGCTGGTACCAATTTTGGATTTTAGATGTTTGGTTGCTAAATTGTGTACTTGAACCATTTTAAACTACACAAACAAGACTATTAACAAGACTATTCATGCTAAATGGGAGTTATACACCAATCATTTTCAGAATCTGTAAGTAGAGGGGAATACCTACAATAATATTGAAGGGGAATGTTAAAGCAAGAGCCATAGAAACATAAAGGCTGGGATTGGCTTCAGGAACTGTTAATCTCATAGCTGCAGGAACAGCAATATAAGAAGCGCTAGCACATAAAACGGCAAATAAAAGCCCATTTCCTTCCCCCATTCCCAGAAGTTTTGAGATTAAAATTCCAAAAATGGCATTTGCAACGGGAATAAAGACGGAAAATGCTATCAAGAAAGAGCCTGTTTTGCTTAAGTCTTTAATTCTTCTGGCTGCGACTAATCCCATATCCAGTAAAAAGAACGTTAGCGCACCATAGAAAATCCCTTGAGTGAATGGTTGCAGCTTTTCCCAACCTTTTTCTCCTGTAAGGACTCCAACTATTAAACTACCCACAAGTAGAAAAACAGAGCCGTTTAAAAAAGCCTCTTGCAGTACTTTACCCCACGAGAATTCACCGTCAGCTTCACCTTCTGTCTTATTAGCAAAGACTCTAACAAGAACCAATCCGACAATAATAGCTGGAGACTCCATCAAGGCTAATGCTGCAACCATATGTCCCCCATATGCAATGTGCAATTTCTCCAGGAAAGAGCTAGCTGTAATAAAAGTGACTGCACTAATAGAACCGTAAGTAGCCGCGATCGCAGCTGCGTTATAGAAATCCAGCTTAAGTCTCAAGATAAAGAAGGTATATACTGGGACGATTGAAGCCATGACAATCGCAGCGACGAGAGTGGCTGCTATTTGTAAGTTAATCCCACTGTCTGCGAGTTCGTGTCCTCCCTTAAACCCAATTGCTAAAAGTAAATAAAGAGAAAATAATTTGGGTAAGGGTTGAGGAATTTCTAAGTCCGATTTCAAAAAAACAGCCAGCATTCCCATAAAAAAGAATAAAACTGGCGGATTTAAAATGTTAAATAGGATTAAACTGCCATCCATTGATTTTTTCTTTCCTAAGCATTACAAATCTTAATGAACTGATATACAAATTAGTTCATGTATCTTAAGAAAATAGTGAGAATGGCTTAAGAATGTTCTTAGGGTTACGTTTGCATTTTAAAATGGCAATTGTACGGTGAAAGTCGTTAGTCGCTCGGGCTGACTTGTGACATGAAGAGTACCGCGATGCAAGCGAACAATTTCATGGGCGATCGCCAGCCCCAATCCCGATCCACCCGTACTGCGGGAACGATCGCTCTCAGCACGATAGAAACGCTCAAACAAATGGGGTAAGTGTTCTGCTTCGATTCCCTTACCCGTATTAGTCACTGTCACTGTAGCCTGTCCCCTATCTTGAAATGCTCTTACCGTTACTTGACCTTCATAAGGAGTGTACTTAATGGCATTATCCAATAAATTTAAAAACAGGCTCGTTAAGTGGTCGGAGTTACCAGCAATGTGAAGTGAGGAGTTTATAGCAACACTTATTGTAATATTCTTAATTTCCGCTAAAGGCTGAATTTGTTCTATCAGGACTTCTAATAGGTCGCTCAAATCAATATTTGTCCAACTCAATTGGTATTCAGATTCGCTTTGATCCAAACGAGTCAGAAAAAGCAATCCATTAGCAAGCCGAATCAAGCGATCGACTTCCCGTTGTAATTCTCGCAAGGTACTCTCATATTCTTCAACAGTCCGCGATCGACTCAAAGTCACACCAAGTCGTCCTTTAATCACTGTTAGAGGCGTGCGTAACTCGTGGGATGCATCAGCGGTAAATCGTCTTTCATGCTCAAAAGCCGCTTGCAAGCGATCTAACATCTTATCTATGGTGATAGCTAATCGTCCGACTTCATCCATGGAACCTCGATAACCAATCCGTTGGGTAAAATCACCAGGACCGATGGCTTGTGCGGTGCGGATAATGCGATCGATAGGACGTAACGCCCGTTCAGCCAAAAATAATCCTCCAAATGCAGCCACTAAGAGAATTAAAGGACAACTAAAAACCATCAAAGTCAGCAGATGTTCTGATGCTTTAGAAATTGGTTCAAGAGATTGAGCAACTTGCAACCAACCAGATGTTGGGGATAAAGGTAATGGTTTAGTGTAAACTCGCCAAATTCTATTATGTTCGGTTACGTTAGTGTACCCTGCTTTTATATGCCTGGTTGATGGTACAACTTGATAGCTACCAATGCCATCCCATACGTCACCCTTAGGTGAAATTAACCGCACGGCAAAGCCAGCATTCGCTAGCTGATGGGTAATTGTTTCTGAGTGGTTTGTTATCTTAAAAGCAGGATGACCGCTCATTTCGATAACTTCAGCAAAGGTTTCAGAAGCAGCAACCTGCAAAGCTGTATCTAGTTGACCGAGTAAACTACTTTCTAATTGAATATATAGGTAAGTGCTAAAAAGTACCAGCGTACAGCCCAAAAGTACTATGTACCACGCTGTTAGACGTGTCCTAATCGTACTTTTACTAAATCGTAAAAAAAACATAAAAATTAACTAACGGAACAAGACTTCAGGCAATATCCTACTCCTCTGACTGTATGGAGTAATGGCTGGTCAAAACCTTTGTCTATTTTCCGTCTGAGATAACCGACATACACATCAACAACATTGGAATCGCTGTAGAAATCAAAATCCCAGACGTGTTCTCCTATTTGGGTTCGGGTCACTACGGAATTAGAGTTACGCAATAAATATTCTAAAAGTTTAAATTCTAAGGGGCTGAGTTCGATCGCTCGCCCCCCACGCTGAACTTCTCTTTTCACGACATCCATAGTTAAATCCCCTATCTGCAACATGGTATTAAATTGTAGTGGAGGGCGACGTTGTAAAGCCCGCAAACGTGCTAGGAGTTCTGAAAATGCAAAAGGTTTAACCAAGTAGTCATCCGCACCCCGATCTAATCCTTTAACCCGGTCTTCTACAGTATCCCGTGCAGTTAGCAGTAACACTGGCGTTTGAATTTTTTGGCTCCGGAATTCGCTCAGTAGCTTCAACCCATCAATATTAGGTAGCATGATGTCTAATATGATAATATCGTACTCCACAGAGGAGACATATTCCCGACCCTCTTCACCATCGGAAGCAACATCTACAGCGTACCCCGTTTCTCTGAGACCTTGACTGATGAATTCGGCAATACCTGGTTCATCTTCAACTAGCAAAATTCGCATATTTGTACAGTTTACATGAGTTAGATGTTTGTTGACTGGTCATAAAAATAACAAAATTTTAAGAGGTTTACCACAATATTTGCTGGACTTAGATAAGTTGACTCAGTGACCTTTGCTCTGGAAATAACTTGCCCTTGCAGTTGCATTATGCTGTAATTCAACAACACTAACTTTTTTAAAAAATATCGAAGAGTCTTTTTGAATATCATTCTTAGGAGAGATGAAATATGGACATCAAGATAGAACGTCAGCCGATCCAAGAACGCCTTAAAGAGTTAGATGTCTTTCAATGGCCAATTTGGACTAAGGAAGCCTCGAAGTTTCCATGGACTTACCAGGAGCAAGAAACTTGTTACTTTTTAGAAGGAGATGTGCTTGTGACTCCTGATGGCGGTCAACCAGTGCAAATGGGCAAAGGAGATTTAGTCACATTTCCGGCTGGAATGTCCTGCACCTGGGACATTAGAAGCGATGTCAAAAAACATTATTGTTTTGAGTAGAAAAAATGCTGTTACATTTGAGTACTTGGCAAGAAGTAGAAGTTTATCTCCAGCAGTCTCAAGGTATCATTTTACCTATAGGCTCTACGGAGCAACACGGGCCCACGGGATTGATTGGCACAGATGCAATTTGTGCAGACGCGATCGCTCGTGGCGTGGGAGAGGCGACTCATGCAATTGTTGGTCCAACAATAAATGTTGGTATGGCGTTGCATCATACAGGATTTCCCGGCACGATCAGTTTGCGTCCGAGTACGATGATTCAACTCGTGCGGGACTACACTACCTCTCTGGCAAAAGCTGGTTTTACCAAGTTTTATTTTATTAACGGGCATGGGGGTAACATTGCGACCCTCAAGGCAGCTTTTTCTGAAACATACGCCCACTTGGAAGATTTACAAATTCCCAATGCCCATAAAGTGCAATGTCAAATTGCTAACTGGTTTATGTGTAGTTCGGTTTACAAGCTAGCAAAAGAATTATACGGCGACCAAGAAGGTTCTCATGCAACACCCAGTGAAGTAGCCGTAACCCAGTATGTTTATCCAGAAGCAATCAAACAAGCGACTCTTTCTTCAGAAGTTGGTAGCGGACATAAAATTTATGGTGCAACTGACTTTCGCCAAAAATATCCAGATGGCAGGATGGGTTCAAATCCTGCCTTAGCAACACCCGAACACGGTCAGCAGTTCTATGAATTAGCCGTCAAAGAACTGAGTCAGGGGTATCTGGAGTTTTTGAACAATTGAATTACCTACACACTCCACTTAGACTACGTGCGAGGTTTCTGACGTTTCACCTGCTGAACTTTCATAAAACCTCCGCAATTGTGTGGGGTCGAAGATGGAGGTATTTAAATCACTTCTACAAATACGCCGCTGCGGGCATACTCCTCCTCTTCAGGCGTAAAGTAAGGAGTTCGATCGATAATTGTTGGGTCAAAGCGGTAGGTTTCCTGAAGAAATTGTCCGGCGATCGCAGCTGCTTCCAATTCTTTAATATAATCTTCAGCTAGGACGCAAGCTTCCTTGATGCCTGACTCATCGCCTTTCTCCAGTAGCTTTTGCAGCGTTGCTCTTACCCCAGCCAGCCGCGATGCTGGTTTGATAATCCCATAGAGGCGGTGTAATCGATCGACGGAGATGCTGAGATGTTTGAGTGCTTTGCTTCGTGCCAATTCGGAGTCGAGACTGGGCCAATAGCGGGTAGTATAAAAAGCTTTCTCATCCTTATGATACCACTCTTCGGAGCGAGCAATTGATGAGGAGACGGTGTTGTGTAGTTTCCAGAAAAATAAGCGCAAGGCGGGGCCATCTACAACTGTAGACAGTTTTGCCTCCATCGATACCTCAAAATTATTGAGTTGCGGGTCGCGCCCGAGTAATAGATATTCTACTGGGTACATATCGACTTCTTTGTTCTGTACCACATACATATTGAGGTGGTGGCGACAGTAAGGACAGGGGTACATCGTGGCAAATAGTTTAAAAAAGTCTTGGAATACTGCTACCAGCGTTTTTTGCTCTGCATCTGGCTTGGCACAGACAATTTCCGCTGTGGTGTGGAAGAAACGCCACACGGCAGGGCCAATGTAATAAGGAAAGCTGACCCGCATCTGGGAATCCTTAACATCACTTCTTGCCAAATAAACATCAATAAATGCTACATACTGGGATAGCGCCCCTGACTCGCGACCAAACTCTTGACGTTCACGCCGTTTTTGCACGCCATTGAGATAGTGATGTGTCAAACGCCATGCCTGCTTCACAGCTAGCTTTTGTTTGGGAGTACATTGAGAAAAGTTCTGTACTACATCCGCTCCATAGCGGTCAAATTCTCCAGATGCTTTGGTAGCTTCATACCATTGAGTTAAAGCCGCTTCATCAGGTACGGTGTTGCTTTGGATATCTGTAGCAGTGTTGACACTGAAGGCGGCTAGCAGTTTTGGCATGAAATCTTCATACCAGTAAGCCACTGGCATCATTGCACCGGATATTTCTTCTGACGCATCTGAGAGGATGACGCGGTGCCATTGCTGGAGGTAATCTTTGGGATCGCCTGCTGATTTGGGGGGTGGTGGAGCAAGTTCTGCATTTAGTTCCATCTGTCTGAGGCGGTTGAGTTCGTTGATGGCAAGGACACCTGTAGCAATATCGCGAAAGCTGAATTGCTTTTTCTTCACGGTAATTGCGAACTCGACTCCCGCAGCAAACTTCTCTCTGACGGAAATTGATTTACGGCGTGCTTCCTGCATCGCTTGCTCCTCAACCAGCATCTGGGGTGTTTTTGCGATGGTGTTCCAGTTTTTGATACGGTCTTGGAGTCGGGCGTATTCTGCTTCGATGGATTCAACAACTGCATCTAACAGGGGGTAACAAGCTTTTTCTACAACATCTAACCCTTTATACAATGCGATTGCTTTCTCCACAAACTGCACAAAGTCGTTAATTTTGTAGGGCAAGTTTCTCACGCGCAGGTGCGTTTCATGGTTGGCGGAGAAGCTTTCACGGAAGCTGCGGTAGGCGGCTCCTTGAATCAAGCGGAATAACCCAATTTGCATTTGCAGGCGAGAAGTGGCGCGTTCTTTTTGGTCTTGTGGGTGTTGGGCGAGCAGTTCTTTGAGTCGCGCTACTTCTTTGTCGTCGCTCTTGATTTGCTGTCCGGAAGATGTGATGGTTAATAAGGTAGGTGCTTGCGTAGTAGCCGCAGCTATATCTGAGGTGACGGTGGGTGGATTATTTGCAGGGTAACTCGTCAAAAAAATGGGTGAATCTTTATAGCCACTCGTAATTTCTGACTCTTGTGGAACCAGTTTCATGAACTCTTGAAAGTCAATTGAGGCATCGCCATCGCCATCGACCTCTTTAATCATCTCATCAAGTTCTTTATCCGTCAGCCCAAACTGACTCATGATGCTGTGTAGTTCGTTTGTTGTAATCTGACCGCTACCGTCTTCATCAAACACACTGAATGCTAGCTTAAGACGGCTTTTGCGATCGCCTTGCATTGACACCATCAGGGTTTTGAATTCCTCAAAATCAATACTACCTGATAAGTCTACGTCTACTTCTTTGATCATATCTCGCAAATCGGTGTCATTTGGACTTTGCCCCAGCGATCGCATGACTTGCCCTAATTCATTTGCTGAGATGGCACCGCTACCGTCAGCATCAAATACTTTGAATGCTTCCCACAGCTTTGTCACTTCTTCTTCAGTCATCACCTTTTTTTCTAGTTCTACAGTTGCCATCAATATCATTCCTCCCTTTTTTGAGTATGGTAAAAACATTAGAATGCTTTGAATCTCACGTCAAGCAAGTAACAGTTTTATTGGAATGTTGAGTTAACAACAAAAGCTATCGGAAATTAATAATAATTAAAAAGAATAAGGGACTCTAGAGAAAAAGATATAGGTTTATTGCAACGATTCATAAAAAATCGTCATATTGCTTTTACAAAAACTTACAAGGAGTTTAAAACTGATTATTTCCTCAAGATTGCGCCACTAAGTCTTTTCAGTTTGGAAGGCGGTTATGAATTAGACAGTCTTTCTCTATTTGTGTTTGAGACAGTCAAACAATGTTTAAAAAAATTTGTTGTATATGCCTAAAAAATTGTTTAACTGCTGGCTAAAATCTCTACATGGCTTAAGGCAGCCGATACAGTTACAGGTAATTTATACCCGCCTCCATGAGTAGATATGACTGGAATTAATGATTCTTTAGCTAACTCTAACACTTTTAAAGTTAATAATTTAAATTCTTGATTGGTCCAATCTGTAATTCCTTTTCCACAATCATCTTGATGTGAGTCATAGCCAGAAAATATTAAAATTAAATCAGGTGTCCAAGGTATCTGTAATAGTGCTTCTTGAAAAGCATTTAAACTTTCATGGCTTGTATAAAATTTTCCATCTATCCCCAATTTAGTTAAAACTTCCACTGCAAAGTTTTGTGGAATTAGAGGGATATTGCAGTGTCCGACTGCAAGTCCAACGGTAGTTGTACCTGCTTTTAAGTCAGAAGCTTTAGCCATATAAAGGTCAGTACCATTATGTATACTTATACAGTAAACATTTCGATCGTTAACAAAAATAGATTGCGTTCCATCACCATGATGAATATCCCAATCAACAATTAATATTTTTTGAAACCCCTGTATTTGAGCATATTTAGCTGCTGCTGCTAAAGGATTGAGTAAACAATACCCATGCCCCCAATCTGTATGTGCATGATGTCCTGGTAGACTAAAACAGTAAGCACGCTCTAATACTCCCTTTTTCATGCGATCTATTGCTTCGAGTAATCCTCCCAAGCTGTACAAATAACTAGGTAGACAATATTCTAATCCTTCACATTCACCACCATTTCTTGGCAATGAATTATCAATTTTATCATGTTGACTTAAAGCTTTAAAAACTAGATTTTTCAGATAAATATCTTTATGAACTTGCAGATAATCAGTTAACTGAGCTTTTCGTATTGGTAGTATTGGATAATTAGTTAATTGTTTGGCTAATTCAAGTCTGACTTGACTGTAGTATGGGAATGAATAACCTATCCAAGAAATCGTATGACTTGGTTTAGATGTGTAACAAGTATGTGGATGTAGGTAAACAGCAAATTTTGTCATAACTATTTTTTATAGTTTCATAGCAATATTTAATTCCCATATTCTCGCTTTTAAAGTTTCAAATTCATTCTATAAAAAATTAAAAGGCTGTATATGAATTTCTCTAAGTATCTTTTCTACGTAAAAAATCAGGTAAAATAGGGACTAGATTACCATGAAGCTCCAGTTCTTTCAGATTTGGTAATTGTGCAATTTCTTTTGGAAGTTTGCTCAGTTGATTGCTGTCCAGGTAGAGACATTCTAAATCAGTTAGTTGTCCAATTTCTTTTGGTAGACTGCTCAATTGATTGCTCTCCAAGTTGAGCGAAGACAAGTTAGTAAGTTGTCCAATTTCTTTTGGCAAACGTCTCAATTGATTGTTCCCCAAGTTAAGCAAATACAAGTTAGTGAGTTGTCCAATTTCTTTTGGCAGACTGCTCAATTGATTGTTGCTGAGGTCGAGCCAGTCCAAGTTAGTAAGTTTTCCAATTTCTTTTGGCAGACTGGTCAGTTGATTACTGTCTAGATCGAGCCATTTCAAGTTGATAAGTTGTCCAATTTCTTTTGGTAGACTGCTCAATTGATTGTTGCTGAGGTCGAGCCAGTCCAAGTTAGTAAGTTGTCCAATTTCTTTTGGCAGACTGGTCAGTTGATTACTGTCTAGATCGAGCCATTTCAAGTTAGTAAGTTGTCCAATTTCTTTTGGTAGACTGCTCAATTCATTGTCGATGAGATCAAGCGACCGCAAGTTGATAAGTTGTCCGATTTCTCCTGGCAGACTGCTCAATTGATTGTCGCTGAGGTTAAGCGTTTGCAAGTTGATGAGTTGTCCGATTTCTCCTGGCAGACTGCTCAATTGATTATTGCTCAAGTCGAGGGTGTACAAGTTAGTGAGTTGTCCAATTTGTTTTGGTAAACTACTCAGTTTATTCTTGCCCAAGTCGAGGGTTTGCAAGTTAGTGAGTTGTCCAATTTCTCCTGGCAGACTGCTCAATTGATTATTGCTCAAGTCGAGGATGTGCAAGTTAGTGAGTTGTCCAATTTCTCCTGGCAGACTGCTCAATTGATTATTGCTCAAGTCGAGGGTGTGCAAGTTGGAGAGTTGTATAATTTCTCTTGGCAAACTGCTAAATTGATTATTGTTCAAGTCGAGGATGTGCAAGTTGATAAGTTATCCAATTTCTCCTGGCAGACTACTCAGTTGATTACTCTGTAAAACAAGCGCTTGCAAGTTGATAAGTTCTCCAATTTCTCCTGGCAGACTGCTCAGCTGATTACAGCCCAAGTCGAGCCATTCCAAGTTGGTGAGTTGTGCAAATTCTCTTGGTATACTACTTAGTTGATTAACGCTCAACTTGAGCGATCGCAAGTTGGAGAGTTGTATAATTTCTCTTGGCAGACTGCTCAGTTGATTACTGCTCAAGTCGAGCAATTCCAAGTTAGTGAGTTGTGCAATTTCTCCTAGCAGACTACTCAGTTGATTACTCTGTAAAACAAGCGCTTGCAAGTTGGTAAGTTGTGCAATTTCTCCTGGCAGACTGCTCAGCTGATTACAGCCCAAGTCGAGCCATTCCAAGTTCGAGAGTTGTGCAATTTCTCCTGGCAAACTGCTCAATTGATTGCAGTGGAGACCGAGAGATCGCAGATTGGTAAGCTGTCCAATTTCCTTCGGCAAAGCGCTTAGTTGATTATTGTTTAGGTTGAGCGATCGCAGGTTGGTAAGTTGTCCGATTTCTCCTGGCAGACTACTCAGTTGATTACTCCATAGGTTAAGCTTTTGCAAGTTGGTGAGTTGTCTAATTTCTTCTGGCAGACTGCTCAGTTGATTATTACTTAGGTTGAGGATTTGCAAGCTGATGAGTTGTCCAATTTCTGGCGGTACGCTAGTTAAGCTATCATTGCCAATCACCTGAAGTTCTTCAAGATGATTGAGAAATCCAATTACAGGAGGTAAAGCACTTAGGTTGTTCCCAATAATACCGACAATATTGCCCTGTTCATCATATTTATACTTGCCAAGAATTAGCTTTTTAAGTTGAGTCAGTTTGCCAATTTCAGGGGGTAAAGCTGTCAATTCTTTGCCAGAGAGGTCTAGTTCTGTTATACCTTCTGATGCTGCTTGTTCAATTATACGTAATAATTCTTTATCGATCATCACCCAATACTGCCCGGTTAAAGAAAATAGAGAGGAAAAAGTGTCAACAAGTGTTGGCGTTTTGTCTACGCGAACAAACGGGAGAATTGAACTTACTTTTTCTCTTTCAGGCTCTCGTATAAATCTACCCAGTTTTACCTCAAAAACTCGAACTCTTCAAGCTGAATTTCCCACCCTATTTTCCCTTAACCGAGCAGTATTGGACCTCGCCGATTTCTGTGTGTTTCAATGTCCGAAAAGGCGTCTCAGATTGGCAAGAACGGTTAAGAGAGTATGTAGACACTCTCATTGCAGAAATCCCCAACAAGGGTAGTAATGGGTAAATATGGGTAGATATTAAGTTACAGCTACTTACCCTTGCTTTCATCCCCCAGTTCCGCAAGCTACACTAGGGGACTTCCCGCGAGGAGGGTTAGATTAACTTCTGGCAATACCTTCTTGACGTGCTGCACGTTGTACAGCTCCTGCAACAGCTGTCACGACACGTTCATCAAACACGGAAGGAATGATGTGCTCTTTGTCAAGGTCAGAAGGGTTTACTAAAGATGCGATCGCAGTTGCCGCTTCTAAGTACATATTAATAGTAATTGTTGCTGCCCTACAATCCAAAGCACCCCGGAAAACACCAGGAAAAGCCAAAACATTATTGATTTGATTTGGGTAGTCACTGCGACCTGTTGCCATAACAGCAACATCGTCTTTGACCAATTCTGGTTGAATTTCGGGAATTGGATTTGCCATTGCAAATACAATCGGATCTTTTGCCATAGAACGCACCATTTCTGGTGTTAGGACTCCCGGTACGCTAACGCCGATAAAGACATCAGCCCCTTGCAATGCACCAGCTAAAGTCCCTTGGGCTTTAACAGCAAATTCGCGCTTTTCTTCTGTAAGGTCTGTACGATTGACAGAAAGAATCCCTTTGGAATCGCACATCCAAATTTTTTCTGCTCCTGCTTTGCGGAGCAATCGAGCACAAGCGACTCCCGCTGCTCCTGCACCATTAATAACGATGCGAACGTCTGCGATAGATTTATGGACTAGCTTCAAGGCATTTAACAACGCAGCTAATGTGACGATAGCCGTACCGTGCTGGTCATCGTGAAAAACAGGAATATCTAGTTCCTGTCTCAGTCTGGCTTCAATTTCAAAACAACGAGGAGCGGCAATATCTTCTAAGTTCACTCCCCCAAAGACTGGTGCAATATTTTTAACAGCTTCGACAATTTTGTCAGTGTCTTGAGTCGCCAAGCAAATGGGAAAAGCATCAAGTCCTGCAAATTCCTTGAATAGCATGGCTTTGCCCTCCATAACTGGCAAAGCCGCCGCCGGACCGAGATTTCCCAATCCCAAGACTGCGCTACCATCAGTAACAATAGCTACAGTATTTTGTTTAATTGTTAAATTGTAAACTTCTTCAGGATTTTGAGCGATGGCATTGCATATGCGCCCTACTCCCGGCGTATAAGCCATTGCTAAATCGGAGACACTCTTAAGAGGTATTCTACTGGCAATGCTAATTTTTCCACCACGATGCAAATTAAAAGTGCGGTCATAGACATTCAAGACCTTTATATCTGGTAAGGCTTTAACCGCTTGTACAATTGTCTCTGCATGCTCGGTGCTAGCAGCATCGACGGTGATATCGCGAATCGAAACAGCTCTTGTCTGTTCTATAAGGTCAATTTGGCCAAAGTTACCACCACCAGTTGCGATCGCTTTGGTCACAGTCGCCAACATTCCAATGCGGTTGGGGATTTCTACCCGGATTGTCACGCTAAAACTAGAATTAGGAGTCAGGTCTGCCATTCTTTGTTGATTCTTTCTGGATGTGAGAGTGAGATGCTCACTATACGTTAAACCTTAAAACCAGATTTTTTACTGTCAGAAGTAAAAATTGAGTAACACTTCAGTATACATAGTAACAATTCAGTATACAAGATATTCCTATTCCGCCAGTAAAATCGCCTCACGAAAATCGCCTAACTAGCTGGACGTACCACACGGATTAGTTTTCCCTGTAAAGTTCCCTCTGCTGTTACAGCCTCATTTATCCGTGCTGCAAATTGTTCCCAGTTACGATTGTTAGTACAAACTACAATACCGAAGTGTTTGGAATTACGACGATGCAAACGGATAAAATCGTCTCTGTTGATAGTCAAAATCGAGCGTTCTTGGCTGATGGCAAATGCCAGCACGTCCTCATCAGGTATACCTTGCTCTGCATTCCCAGCATCCTGAACTATTTACAATCTTGTATGTGTCAGAAAATTAGTTATGTGCATTGATTTGAAGAGATTATGTTTTGTTGATTAATTTCAGCTTTTGAGCTTAGTGTCACTTAAAATATAAAGTTTTGTATCAGCATTCAACATTTCTGCTCTAGAACCGTCAAGACAGTAGTCAAAATCGAGGAGAAAAAACTAAGTTTTTTGTTCAGATGCTTCCAACAGCGCGTCTCTGTAAGAAACAGCTAACGTAAACCTTACTACTGGACATCCTTGAATTATTTTTCTCCTAATCCCTCATTAACTTAGCTTTAACCACAAATTGGCTGTTACTTGACAGGCTGTTAACGTTTACTTGATAAGGTTTTTACTTAACATATCTCGGGATAACTCAGGCTTAAGTGAGATTAACAACACTCTAGAAACTCCACGAAATCGCTCCTCTCAATGCCCCTGGGTTTCCCAAACTCTGAAGGAGGTATCCGTGCGCCGTTCAAATTTTGAGAATTATTTGTCAACAAAAATCAAAAGGAGAAACCTGTTAATTGGTGCTGGTGGGTTTTTAGGTTTTACAATTGCCAGCCAATGGTCACGTAGAGTACTAGCCCAGCCAAAGTTTTCTGCCTATCCTTTCACTCTTGGTGTTGCATCTGGAGATCCATTACCAAATGGAGTGGTTTTGTGGACGCGTTTAGCGCCCGATCCACTGAATGGTGGTGGTGTACCACAGGAAAATATTCTTGTACGGTGGCAATTAGCAGCCGATGCAAGTATGACAAAAGTGGTGCAGAAGGGCTTTGCTGTAGCAACTCCAGAACTAGGTCACTCCATACACGTTGACGTTCAAGGCTTAGAACCCGATAGGGTTTATTGGTATCAATTTAAGGTCGGAAATGAACTTAGCCCGATCGGACGTACTCGTACTGCACCCGCTTTAGGAACATCCATTAGTCAACTCAATTTTGCCTTTGCTTCTTGTCAGGAATACCAAAGCGGTTTTTACACAGCCTACAAATTCATGGCTGAAGAAGACTTAAACTTTGTTGTCCACTTGGGCGATTACCTTTACGAAGGTGGAATTAGCACCAGCCCCACAAGGGTGCGGGAGCACAATAGTCCGGAAATCATTACTTTGAAGGACTACCGCAACCGCTATGCCCTGTACAAGAGCGACCCAGATTTACAAGCATCTCATGCAGCTTTTCCTTGGATTGTGACTTGGGATGACCATGAGGTAGATAATAACTGGGCGGGTTTTATCCCAGAAGACCCAGATAGACAGTCGCCCGAACAATTTCGCCAGCGTCGTAGAGCCGCTTTCCAAGCATACTACGAGCATATGCCCTTACGCTTGAGATCGTTTCCAACGGGTGACGATCTCAAACTTTATCGGCGGTTTGCATTTGGCGATCTGGCTTATTTCCACGTGCTTGATACTCGTCAATATCGTTCAGATCAAGTCTGCTTGCAAACTTTTCCCTCTGCACCAGATTGCCCGGAGAGACTCGATTCTTCTCTCACTTTGACTGGTAAAGAACAAGAGGAATGGCTGTTTAAAGGATTGGAGCGATCGCCAGCCCAATGGAATGTTTTAGCTCAACAAATCTGGTTTGGACAAATTGACTATCAACCAGGAGCGGAAAAAGCATTCAATATGGATCAATGGGATGGTTATCCTGCTGCAAGGCAAAGAATTCTAGACTTTATAGAAAACCGTCGCCCATCCAATCCCGTGATTATCACAGGTGATTGGCACTCTTTCTGCGTTCAAGATATCAAGAAAAATTTTGACGATCCAAGTTCCGAAACCCTAGCTACTGAATTTGCTGGTACATCAATTAGTTCTCTTTGTTCTTGGGCTCCAAACGTCCAAGCAAACTTATCTGAAAACCCCCACGTCAAGTTTTTTAACGGTGATGTGCGAGGCTATATCAGCTGTCAAATTACACGCAATACTTGGCGGAGCGATTATCGAGCCGTTTCAACGACTGCTAACCGAGATGCTGCTACTATTAGCAACATTGCTTCGTTTATCGTTACTAGCGGACAACCGGGCGCTCAGAAGATTTAGTTCAATGGTTAAAGGTTGACCAATCTACTAACTAACTGCCCATCTTTAACCAACCGAAAACTTGTTCGGCAGTTAATTCAATTTCAATTTCTGGCAACACAGGTACAGAGCCTTTTCCCTGGATTAGCAATGGCTGTCGCTCTGGTAAAAACACTAAGATACTGAGGTCATCAGGATCGAGAAACCATCCAAGGCGACTGCCATACTCCAGACAGTGGAGAATGTTGCCAATCACTTTATTGGGTTTTTGTTCTGGCGAGAGAATCTCAATTGTCCAGTCTGGAGGGATTTCAAAGTTATCGGGAACTTCATTATCGATTGTAAATGAGATGCGTCTCCACTGAAATACAGCCACATCGGGTACGATTGAGCGATCTCCAAAGCTACACCGTAATTCAGGAAACCCATAGGCAATCTTTTTGTCTTCTGCAACTTGATTAATTACAGCACAAAGTTTGCATTGCAGGCGGCTGTGTCTCCCTTTCGGCATTGGCTTTTGAACAATCTCACCGTTGATGTACTCGCTTGCAGGATTGGTTTCTGGAAGCTTGAGAAATTCTTGTAGGCTGAGCGGTTTGGTAATTGTGTCACTCATGGCTCCAAAAATCCTGCATAACGAGCTGTTTCTTAGTCTAGCAAAGTATAGTAGGTTCAATCGCTGTTCTGCCAAACCTTTTCGACTAGCACAAGCGCGATACGGCTTTAGCTGTTAAGTGCGATTCGTTCACATATTTGCTACTTACTTTACAGTTCCCCCATTTGGAAGCTCAAAGGATGCAGCCGTGGTAATTGGTGCATTAGGATCGGGAACATTTGCTCCGGTAGGTGGAGACTGTGGTAGCAATCTATAATCACTTCTCCAACGTTCGTGAGTCAAGTCGCAACGAACATAACCGCGTTGCCGTCCGTTAAAATACTTTATCCAGGGGCTTTCGGGTAAAGCTGCTTCAATTCTGTCACTAGCGCTGAAACCGGAGGTAATAGAAGTACCCACAAACTCAGTCCCCACTACAGGAGAATTGGGGTTGTTAAAGTCTGCTAAAAGGTCACTAACCCAACTTGAGTGAGTGTCACCGCTGATAACAACTGGGTTAGAGGGTCTGCGTTGATTGAAGAAATCAAGGATGCGTTGACGCGCAGCTACATAACCATCCCAAGCATCAACGTTAAAAGCAGACTCTTCTCCCGCAGTCCAATCATGTTGGGTAAAGACTATTTGTTGGGCAAGAACGTTCCAACGAGCCTTGGAACGGTCAAGATTATTAAACAGCCATTTCTCCTGTTTGGCACCAGTCAAAGTAGCAGATGGGTCAAAAGCCTGTTCACAACGGGGTTTGATTCCGTCATCACAAGGCTGATCGGTACGATATTGACGGGTATCCAACACGTTAAATTCTATTAGGTCACCAAATGTGAGACGTCGATAAAGTTGCAGATCGATGCCTTCTGGTTTTGAGAAAGGACGCAGTGGCATATGTTCGTAATAGGCTTGGAAAGCAGCAGCACGACGAGCAAGAAATTGCTCTCGGGTCTGTAATTCTGGGTCTTGAGGAATTTCATCCGCCCAGTTGTTGTCTACTTCATGGTCGTCCCAAGTCACAACCCAAGGGAAAGCAGCATGAACGGCTTGTAAATCTTCGTCAGTTTTGTAAAGGGCATGGCGGTTGCGATATTCTTCAAGCGTAACGGGTTCCGGTCCGTTGTGCTGTCTGATACGAGCGGGATTTGCCGCTCCTTCGTATATGTAATCACCAAGATGCACAACGAGATCGAGTTCCTCTTTTGCCATATGCTTATATGCTGCATAGTAGCCATCTTCCCAATTCTGACAAGAAGCAAATGCAAAGCGGAACTGTTCGATTTTTTGTCCAACAACAGGAGCAGTACGAGTGCGTCCAATAGGGCTGATTTCGTTGCCTGCTTTAAACTGATACCAGTACCATCGCGCCGGTTGCAATCCCTCTACAACAACGTGTACTGAGTGTCCTAATTCGGGAATCGCATAGGTTGTTCCACTCCGCACAACCTTCGTCATTTTTTCATCAGTAGCAACTTGCCATTGTACGGGGACATTTTCTGATGGCATTCCACCTCCATTCAATGGATTGGGAGCCAATCGCGTCCAAATGACAACACTTCTGGGATAGGGCTCTCCTGATGCGACACCAAGACTGAATGGGTAGTTGGAGAATTGAGGTTGAGCATTAACTTTACTTGTCCACTGGGTTGTCAGCGCTAAACCTGTTAAGAATCCACCACCAATTAAAAGATTGCGACGCTTCAACGGGGTTGATAGCAATCGCTCGATGTGCAAATGCTCCATGACCAATATTGCCTCTTAAGTATTAGCAGGGCTTTTTTCTAAACCCTGAAATAAATTTCTTGTCACAATTGACTTTGTTCAGATACCCGACTTCTCAAAGAAGTTGGGTATCTGGTTAGTTCTGACTTTTTACAATACGCACCCAAAGATTAACAATTTAGAATCCAATGTATAGTTAAGGGACTGTTAAATATTGCTTAATATTATCTTGAATATTTGCGTTTATTTAGAATTAATATAAATAATGAGCTATAAATTTTATCAATATGAGTATACTAAAACATCTTTCTTTGGTAGTAATACTTACGCTCTCTTTTTCAATAATGCTTCCTGCCCATGCATCTTTTTGCCATAATGACAACGGGCATCAGATTTGTATTATTGATATCAAACGGAGTGCCAAAAATTATTGGGAATACAGGGCTGTTATGAGTGTTGATGGGGTGAAAAAACCTGTTGAGGTTTACAATTGTCGCGATCGCCTTAAAATTCAAAAAGACGGAACTGCTTTGCCTTTTACAAAAAACGATCCGGGAGAACTAATATGTAAGTTCTTCAGGAAAAAGTACAATTGATAAATCGCCTGTATCACTGGACTTACCGCCTATGCAGGCTAATTAGATGCATCTTTATGTGCGAACCACAAATTATTTCTTACTTCTCTTAACTGTCCTTGTGTTTTTGCTCTATTACTGAGAATATTTCAGCATAGTTTCACGCTGGAATTCCTAAAATTAGCTATTCTCGATCTTACTTCTAAGTAGAGAGGCGCAAAAAAACCGAATTATATAACGAAGCCTAAAAATCTCTTCCCTTCTGCCATCTTCCTTGTCATGACGACAATTTTGAAGACCGACCTACTTATGTATCTTAATTCTTAGAAAAACCGCAAATTTCAATTTCTTCTTGGCTAAAAGTATCTTTTAAGATCCTGCGAAGAACACGCTGAATATGAAGGTGTTTTCCTGGCTTAACTTTTGTCAGTGTCAGCAGCAATAGATTCTTTTCACCAAAGTGCTCTAGTCCGGCAACTCTTGTAGGTTCTAAAACATCCTGTTCATCCAGTTTTAACTGCTGCCCTATTTTGTCAACTACTCTATATACACGATCTAAATTAGAGTCATAGGAAACGCTAACTTCTACCCTTGCATATATATATTGCTTGGAGTAATTAATAATTGAGCCAATATCCCCATTCCGAATAATCTGCAATTGACCATCGGGATGACGGAGATGGGTGGTTCGCAATTCAATTGCCTCGACAATCCCTTCAACATTTCTCTCTTCTAGTTTTCCAGCTTCAACATAATCACCTACTAAGTAATAGTTTTCAAACAAAATTAAAAATCCACAAATGATATCATTAATTAGATTTTGTGCCCCCAGACCAACTGCTATACCCACAATTCCTGCACCTGCTAAAATAGGCGCTGGATCGATTCCCACAAGCTTAAGTATAGTTACTCCAGCAGTAAAATAGACAAAATATTTAGCAAAACTCCGTATTAAGGGAATTAACGTCAGTCGTTTCTGTTGCTGAGATTCATTAATATCTTGAATTTTAAGGTAGAATTCATCCAAAATAAAGTAAGCAACTTCAATTAAAACATTGCTCAGACAGTAAACTCCAATAATTTGCACAATTCTAGGGGTATAAGAACCAATCCAAGCTATAGGTTGTATTTCTGGAGTGACGAGATTGACGATGCCAACATACAAGACATATTCTAAACATTTTTTGAAGAGAGGTATGAGATGACGTAAACGCTCGTATAGACGTAGTAAGTTATTAGAATTAGAGTATTTCAGACGCAGGGCATCGAGAGTATCGACAATAGTAGAAACAGCTTTGATAATAAGTAGACCAACTGAAATGATAACGTATATTTTTAAAACGATATAAATATATTTAGAAATTACTTCTGGCAGATAGAGAAATTTAGCACATAAAATAGCGGTATATATCCATATAATATGAGTAACAATTTTCTTGAATACCTTAAAAAAAGCCTCAACACTCTCATCATTAGCTTTAATGCGATCGACTCTTTTAGCATAGTTACAAACTAAGTCTATACCACGATGTAAGGGTGGAATACTAAATTTAACTAATAGGAGCAAACTCACAGTTTTCAAACTTGCTGTCAAGAGATTTGTCCAAAATTGAGTAGGAAGACTGCGAATCAGATTAAGTTGAAATTCCTGAATGTTCCCACCTCGATAAATTACCATCCCGTTTATACCGATTAGCGCCAGACATAGCACTGCAGAAGCCAGAATTAAAATCTTACTGATACCCCGGCGCAGGAAGGTGATATTTGCAGTTCTTCCTTGAAGCCAAGAAACTGTGGCAATCTGCTTGAGGATTATGCCAATTAGCCAGTTAAGCAGCCAGCAAATAATTATTAAAGAAACGACTTCAACCAGGATAATTAGTATATTCATATTTTAATTACAAAGTCTTTCAAAAAAGATGGCTATATCTTTGGCTGATTTAAAAATTTAGATTTTGCTAACTCATAAACTTAATGAAACAGACTACTAGGTGAAATTTGAATATTCTCAGTATAACAGAGAGAATACAAGGACAGTTAAGGCATTTAAGCAAATTTTTGAGACAGTTAAGAAAAGTTTTCAAGGTAGAAAGCTATTATCATAACTATTAAAAAATCTTTGCAATACACTGATTATCTATAGATTTACAAAGATATGTATTTTCACTTTTTTTAAAGTGGCATCGGAAAGCTCACAAGGTGTATGCAGACACTTGTAGAGAGCAGCGCATGACGAGTAATACCAAATCCGCGTCTTGCACCCCCTTTATAATCTAGTCCTTATTTTACGCCCATTCCCGGAAAAAACTGCTATCCTGCCAAGCAGAAGCAGTACGTTGTTCGATCGCCTGTAATTCCCGAGATGAAAGTGACTGAAAAGCGCTAGCGACTCTTACATTTTGCTCCAGTAAGTTTATATCCTCTGCAGCAATAATACAACAGTGAACGCCCGGTTGAGAGAGAGCATATCCCATCGCTTGCTGCATTCCGTCCAAAATACCGGGTTTAAACAGACGACCGTAAGCAGGAACTTTCATCGCAATGATACCAGTGTTATTTTTTTGTGCCACGGGTAGCACACCTGTAATAAACGGGCTCGGAGTATGTTTGTCAGCAGCATTGATGGGGATAAGAGCAGTATCAAATGGATAGCGGCGAAGTGCTTGGGCGATAATTGCGGGGTTATTGTGTCCCGTAATACCAACAAAGCGCACTATTTTTTGCTCTTTTGCTTCCCGTGCTGCTCTAATTGCACCATGTTTGGAATTGAAAATAGCATCCAAATTCCAGTCAAAGGAAACAGAGTGAAACTGCCATAAGTCAAGATAATCAGTTTTTAAACGTTTGAGAGATTGCTCCAATTCTTGCCATGCGCGATCGCGATCTCTCGCATTGCTCTTACTTGCCAAAAATATTTCTTTGCGATGGGGTGGTAAAACTTTCCCCAAACGTTCTTCACTTGGTCCGTAATTAGACGCCGTATCAAAGTAACGAATTCCCAGTTCATATGCTCGTTCAATAATTGCTATGGAGTTAGCTTCTTCCTCTTCTTGGGGACGAGACAGAGGCGATGCAGATCCTCCCAAACCAAGGATGGGTACTGTTACACCTGTGCGACCCAAAACTCTTTGCGGCATTTTTTCTAAAGGCGCATGAGAGACCGAGGTAGATGCACCCTGAGAGTTCAGATCTGGCGTAGAAGTGGAATTTGCCGACGGTTCCACCGTGGAAGTGGTCAGTTGCTGACATGCTGAATTGCCCACAATTCCACCAGCAACAGCCACGCTAGTTTTCAGAAAATTGCGCCTAGTTGTCTTGGTGTTTATCATAGTGTCATCTATATTTTGGATTTTGGATTAACAAGGGTTTACTTAGACTTCATTTCATCCAACTACCAGTTGCATCCTTGTTTGAATTGCTGACACTATTTTCTATGTCACTTGTCAATCAAAAAATCTATCCTCCGATACTATCTTAAAAAGTTTAACAATTTGAATCTTAAATCCAAAATCATTTCCGCAAATCTGCATCCCAAACACCGATATAAATTTGGTCTTGATTGTTGCGTTCTATCACTCCTTTTATGCTGCCAAGATTAAAAGAATACCGATTCTTTTGACGATCGTAAACTTTTTGTAACCCTTGCTTAATTTCACTAGAAGCACTTCCTCCCAGCATTCCTTGTAATGTATTTTTCATTACATCCGGCTCAACAGCTTGAGCAAAAGCTACCTCTGTTTGGCGCAGAACTCCCGTTCTACGATCGAATAAATAGCCAAGGTCAATGCGGTTTGGTTCTAAGTTGTAAAGATAAGCACGAGTATTCCACAAACCCCTGGAACGCTTTCTAGGTTCTCCTAAAGTCGATCGCACGGAATCTTCAGGAGTACCAACAGGGAATGCAGGAACATTGCTACTGCTTGTGTTAGCAGTAGCAACTTTTTGCTTTTCTTCCTCTTGTTGTTGTTTTTCCTCTTTTGGAGGTTCCGGATCCGAAGGTTGTTCGGATGTGGGAGTTTCGGATCGCTCTTCTTGTTGTGGTGCGGATGCAACAGGTGCTTGAGATTCTTCTGCTTGTGGAGTTTGCTCTGGAGCTGGTTGAGATGTGGATGCTTCCTCTTGTTCTTGAGGTGCAGGATCTTCTGTAGGTTGAGAAGGTGTAGAATTTTCTACTGGCTGTGTCGGGGGATCGTTAACGACTGGGTTGGCTGCAACTGGTGCTGGAGGCGGGACAACAACTCTAGGACGCCTGTTAGATTCAGTTGGGGTAGCCACTGATGTTGGTGAAGGCGTTGGAGTTGTAATATTTGCTTCTGGAGCTTGTCTGGTGACAGGTGATGTTGCAACAGAATCTTCCGGCTCTGGTTGGCGGTTTATGCTGGCGATCGCCATCGCTCCAATCAAGCTACCTACAACCAAACTCCCTGCAATCCAGGCTGGTTTCTGCCAATTAGGAGAAGAGATCGTTGGATGTTTGATATGATTTGGATGGAGTTGGGTATTTTGGGCAGAAGCCGCAGCACCTGTAGATAAGGGAATTGTAGCTTGTCCCGTCACCGATTGTGGGGTAATGGTTGGCGGAACGGTTACAGATTGCAAGGCGTGTAACATTTTGCTAGCAGTTGTGTAGCGATCGCCTGCATTCTGCTTGATAGCGCGATCGATAATTTCTGCCAAACTTAAGGACACTCCAGGAGCGTACTGACGCCAAATAATTGCACCTGTTTGAGGATGGGTTTCCAATTCGTAAGGACGTTTTCCAGTCAGTAAATAGATCGCTGTTATTCCCAAACTGTATATGTCGGTAGCATAAACCGGGCGTCCAATAGCTTGTTCGCTAGACATATACCCCGGAGTCCCAATGATAATCGATTGCGTTAGGTTTCCAGAAGTCGTCGCGACGGAACGTATTGTTTCTTTAACCGCACCAAAATCGATGAGAACTGGTTTGCTATTTAAAGAGCGAAGAATAATATTTTCAGGTTTAATATCTCGGTGGATAATACCTTTACTGTGGACATAATCTAAAACAGATAGCAGACTCAATAAAATCGCTCTAACTTCTATTTCGCTCAACGCTCCCTTAGCGTTGACAACATCTGTCAAAGTGTCACCTTGAATCCACTCTTGAACCAAGTAAAACTGCCCTTGTTCTAAAAAATAGGCGTATAGCTTGGGAATTTGCTCGCTTCCTTCACCCAAAAATTCTAAGGTAGCTGCTTCTCGCTCAAACCGCTGTTGAATCATTTGGTAAGTTTTCGGGTCTTTTGTTACCGGTTTGAGTTGCTTGATTACGCAGCGACGGCGAGAAGGCATATGGACATCCTCAGCCAAAAAGGTGTCACCAAATCCTCCAGATCCCAGCACCTGGATAACTTGATACCGATTGTTCAGCAGCTTTGTTGTCATACTGAAATTAAAGCCCTCACCCAACTTAGACTAGGATAACGCACGCTGCCAATGTAGCTTAAACTGTTAAACAAGGCAAAACATTTTATCTTGCATCAGCTATAATCCATTTGCTGTTTTGAGCATCCCACAAAAGGAAAAACCGCACGGAACCGGGAACGGCTTTTCCCGTTTTCATAAAGTATCTTAATTGAGCGCTCACTGTTGCTGTTTCCGTACCTGCTTCCACTAAATTGACTTGTTCGAGTTCGACACTTTGAACTTGTCCCCCCCACCAATCAATGTAGGAAAGGTAGCCATTTGGGTGAAGCCGTTTGTTGTTTTGGTAAGTAGGAGACAGTTGATTCCATGAAGTTTGATACTCACCTCGATTAATTGTTGAGTAATAATTTTGAATTGCCTGTTCTGGTGATGGTTTATCAGCTGAAGGTGATGGTGGATCGCTAACTTGAGATGGTATTGTTTCAGGAACTTGCCTTTGTTGGGTTGCTACTGTTTCTTGAGGTTCCTCGGAAGGTTCTGCTGAGGGTTGAATGGATGATTGGGTTTGCTGTACCGATGGTTGTTGTACTTGTTGCAGAGATTTTTGCCAATTAAACACTACAAAAACAGCAGTCCCAATAGCAACAGTCACACCGATAGCAGCCAACAAACTACCGACAAAAGTGCCATCGAACCACCCAGATGGTCTGCTACTTTGAGAGGAAGGTTGTGAGGATTGCGCCGGACTCACAGAAACGGTTTGTTGGGGTGTAGGGTTAGGTGGTGTGGTGGGAACTTGCGGGTGGATGTAAGGAACAGTGGGTGCAACTCCCGGAACTGTGGGTGCAACTGGTACTGTTCCAGTCTGCAAAGCTTGTAGCATTTCTCTAGCGCTGGCAAAGCGATCGCGCGTACTAAATTGAATTGCCTTTTCCAGAACTGCTGCAAAACTCGGCGTCACACTCAAAGCATATTGTCTCCACAAAACAGCACCTGTGGCGGGATCGGTGCCTAACTCTTGAGGAGATTTGCCTGTCAGCAAATAAATAGCTGTCAGTCCCAAACTGTAGATATCGCTAGCGAACATGGGACGACCAACCGATTGCTCGCTGGGCATATATCCGGGCGTTCCAATCACAATTGATTTGGTGGAATTGCCAGAAGGTGTCATGACTGTTCCTACAGTTTCTTTAACGGCACCAAAATCAATTAAAATTGGTTGCCCATCCCGATGACGAATCAGAATATTTTCTGGCTTGATGTCGCGATGAACAATACCTTTATTGTGAACAAATTCCAGTACTGGCAAAATACTGGTTAAAATTTCTTTCACAGAACTCTCACTCAGCAGACCTTGTTGTTGCACCTTTGCTGTCAGTGTTTGTCCTTCAATATACTCTTGGACTAAGTAGAATTGACCGTCTTCTGAGAAGTAAGCGTACAAGCAGGGAATTTGGCTGCTACCATCTCCAAGGTCTTCTAGAATTGCTGCTTCGCGTTGGAATCGCTGCTGTACTAGCTCGTAGACTTGAGGATTATCCTGAATTGGCTTCAATTGTTTGATAACACAGCGGCGCTGTGAGGGCATTTGGGTATCTTCTGCCAAGAATGTTTCACCAAATCCTCCACTCCCCAAAGTGCGAAGAACTCGATAGCGATTGTTAAGCAGCATAACAGTGAACAGGGATCGGTGACCGATAATCGGTGGTCGAGAAAAGGGTATATTGTTTGATATTTTACTCGTTTTTTTGATATTTGATGTCTGTTTGAGTTTTAAAATATACGCAGTAGGGCGGGGATTGTCCACCAAAAGCCTTATATGGTAGGCAATGCTCGCACTACAGTACTTCAAACTTTTTATAAATCATTTATGATTCCTATATTGCCAGTCAATTCAGTGGAATGACTAAAATTAGCAAAGCCTTTTTATCAACGC
This sequence comes from Tolypothrix bouteillei VB521301, assembly GCF_000760695.4. Taxonomy (GTDB): domain Bacteria; phylum Cyanobacteriota; class Cyanobacteriia; order Cyanobacteriales; family Nostocaceae; genus Scytonema; species Scytonema bouteillei_A. The sequence goes on from NZ_JHEG04000002.1 coordinate 119,253, forward strand.
TAGCACTTCTTTTGAGTGGTATCGGTCTTTTTTTAAGTGCTTGGATTTTCCTTCCTGCACCGACTATGCTTTTACTGACTTTAGCTGTAGGCGCACCAGAAGTCTGTCCTTGGTTATTCGTATTCAACGCGATCGCTTTTTTGCTTGCTTGGTTGTGGATTTACCAACCTCGCCTTAAGTCCCTAGCTTGTATTGTGAGTTTCCTGGGATTGCTGATTTGTGGATTGGAGTTGGCGACAATACCACACACTCAAACGCAGATGGGAGATGCGATCGCATTGGGTTTGGGGACAAATTATCTCGAAAAGGTTCCCGTAGAAATCGGGGCAAAAATGCGATCGCAGCCCTTTAATCTGACAGATTCCTTTGTGGGGATTCATCGCAATCGCACGCGTCATCAAACAGGTATCCGCTTTGCCAATTCCAATGGCGTCCCGCTCAGTATGGAAGTTTACCAACCTTTACAAGTGGGGAAATATCCAGCACTGGTTGTCATTTACGGTGGTGCGTGGCAAAGGGGTAGCCCAAGTGCAAATCCCGAATTCAATCAATACATGGCATCTCGTGGATATACGGTATTTGCAATTGATTACCGCCATGCACCCCAATACCGCTTTCCCGCCCAATTAGAAGATGTGCGTGCAGCCCTCAATTTTATCCGCACCCACGCAATAGAGTATGAAGCGGATGTAGAAAGGATGGTGTTGTTGGGGCGATCGTCTGGCGCACACTTGGCAATGCTAGCTGCTTATCAACCTGATGCACCGCCACTCCGCGCTGTTATTAACTATTACGGACCAGTGAACCTTGCTGAAGGATACAAAGATCCGCCTTCACCCGATCCTATTAATGTTCGTCGGGTTTTGGAAGCATTTTTAGGTGGTACGCCCCAAGAACTTCCCAAACAGTATGAGATTGCTTCACCAGTTCATTACGTAACACGCCCGTTACCGCCAACACTCTTAGTTTATGGCGATCGCGACCACATAGTGCAGGCAAAATTTGGACGGCGGATGTATCAACGCTTGCTGAAGTCCAACACTACGGCTGTGTACTTAGAAATTCCTCGGGCAGAACACGCTTTTGATGCGGTTTTCAATGGTGTGAGCAATCAATTGGCACTATACTATACTGAAAGATTTTTAGCGTGGGCATTTTTTAGCCAATAATTACAGAGATCTCAAAATGAGAACTTATGTACTATAAATGCTTTTACAAAGAATCTCTTGGAGGTTTGTTTTAGAGAGTACATTGACTATTTGCTATATTAAAAAACAGAGAATTTTTAAGTAAAGACATGACTAAATAATTTGTAATTCGTAATAAAAATGAGAATTACGAATTGAGTTCGCGATCGTGACTTAGCGTGTGGCTCGTCTATAGCGTGGGCGGAGCCCGTATTACGAATTACGAATTGGAGCAAAGCAACATGACTGCTTTTTCCCAGGTTAATCAACTCCCGATCTTGACTGAAGCAGAAATGCTGCAATACCTATCGAGTGGAATTTTTAGGGGAATAGGCAAAAAAACAGCTTTAAAACTCGTAGAACACTTTGGGAGTCATACCTTACTGATTTTAGACCGAGAACCCGAGAAACTTCATGAGGTTCCAGGGCTTAATAATTATAGGATTCAAAATATTATCCAAGCATGGTCTGAAAGCAAATCCGATCCCAACTTAGGGGTCGTAGCTAAACTTTTGGGAGTTGGAGCATCGCTTAACTTAACTTTAAAAATTTGCGAACATTACGGTCAGAAAACCGAGTCAGTCTTGAGAGAAAATCCATATCGGTTAATTGATGATATTGATGGGATTGGGTTCAAAACTGCTGACGAATTGGCATTATTGCTGGGAACACCAGAAACAAGTGAAAAGCGATATGAAAAAGGGCTCATACAAGCCTTAAAAGATGCGCTGCTTGAAGGTCACTGCTTTTTACCTGAATTTCAAATTATTAAGAAAGCTATATTTCTATTAAAACGTCCCACACACGAACCCGAACCTGAATCTCTAAAAAGAGTGTTAAACGGGCTAATTGAGAATAAGGTATTGGTACAAGGTATTATACCAAATAGCATTTATCTAAAAGCTGCTTATCGAGCCGAAGTCTCAGTAGCATTCCAAATTAAAGCTTTACTCAATCAGAAAAAAAACTCAACCGAACACTTAGAACAATGGCTGACAGAGGATCAAAATGAGGATCATCGTGAGTTATCGCGTTTAAGTCAAGAGCAAATTAATGCTTTATACATGGCAGAACGCAACCCTATTAGCATCCTTACGGGTGGTCCCGGTCGTGGGAAAACTCACGTTCTAAAAACGTTGGTAGATTGGCTTCGTTTTAAGAAAGCTTTGTTTGCGCTTGTTGCTCCTACAGGGAAAGCTGCCAATCGGATGCAAACTGCAACTGATGCGGAGGCACTGACAATCCACAGACTGTTACAGTGGCGGGGGAAGGAGCAATCTTTTCTGTACAACGAGCAAAATCTATTGAATATAGATTGGTTAATTGTTGATGAATTTTCAATGGTGGATTTATTCCTATTCAATTCTTTATTAAAAGCATTACCTCTCACCACAAAAATTCTGCTTGTTGGTGATTCCGACCAATTGCCTAGCGTTGGTGCTGGGATGGTATTAAGAGATTTGATAAATTCGGAATTAATTCCAACAACACGCCTGGAAACTATATTCCGACAGAAACATGAAAGTGCAATTATCTATGCAGCTAGCGATGTTAATCTAGGAAAGGTTCCGGCACTTCACAACTTTACTCGCGTATCCCAATGGATGGATATAGGGGACTGCGCGATTTTAAAAACAGAATCAGCACAAGAAACTGCCAGTACCATTGTGGAATTAGTCAAATCAATGGCAGCAGAAAACGTTAATTTAAAGCAACAAGTTATGGTACTTGCTCCTCAAAAAGAAGGTGCAGCTGGAGTTTATAATCTCAATAAACTTTTACAACCTGTTTTTAACCCTCAACAACCCAATCAACCCGAGGTAGTGGTTGGTTCTGTTACTTATAGAGTGGGCGATAGGATAATACAACTAAAAAATAGATACGACACATCGCCAGCCGTTATGAATGGTGAAAGTGGAGAAGTCATTGGCGTAGATCCAGAAAAAAAGATTGTTAAAGTTTTTTTTGATGGAGGTGCCCTTGTTGATTATTCTGCTGGTAAGTTTGAGGAGATAATCCATGCCTTTACCATAACCTGTCATAAAAGTCAGGGTAGTGAATTCCAATACGTGATTTTTCCGTTACTAAAATCAAACTATCTCATGCTGACTCGTCAGCTGCTATATACAACAATGACTCGCGCTCAAGGCACGTTCATTGCAGTTGGGCAAGAAGAAGCCTTGAGAATTGCTGTAACTACGGATAGACCAGCGCGACGGCTTACAGGATTAATTAATTTCCTAATATCTCCTTTTGAGGAGCTTAACCAAACTTTTTCTGAGATAAAAAGTAGCAAAAATACTGCAACTCGTGCAAATTTAATCACCATTGCTAGTAGATTACAAGAAATGGGACTTGAAGCAACTCAAGGGCAAATGACCGCTATAGGAACTCTCGTACTAAAACTGTATGAAGACAGATACGGGCATCGACCTTGCAAACAGCTAGAACAAGTGGGTAAATTTAAATTTAAAACTTATCACTATGAATTACACGCACTTGACTTAATTAACTCTGCTATCGATCTCGTTTTTAAGAATTGAAGGAGGCAGAGGGCAGAGGGCAGAAGGTAGGCAAACACTTTATGTCATCAGATATATGTAGCGAACGACAGTAGCGATTAACTTAAGCATTAGGAAAATGTGCTCTTGGATCTTGCAAAGTCTCAAAGGCTCACCAACCTGTTGTGCTGTCATCTTTAGGCAAAAGTCTAAACCCGGACATTAGGGCAACACGAGAGCGCGAAGTTGACAAGCGAATGAGGCATTCGGAAGATCTCGTCGAGCTAATTGTCTGAAAAATAGCAAAAGGGATAGTGTCAGTATGGGAGATAGGGCTTTATGCTAGTTCACATCATTGCTGATTACGGTTTTGGCGACCTCGCTTTTGCAGAAGTCGTGCAGCGCCTCAAACTCTATCTGCCGGATGCTGAACCGATACTTACACCCGTACCGGCTTTTGCCACCCTAGCGGCAGGATTTTGTATCGCCCAGTTGGGCTTGAATAAAGCTCCCGCCGGGACAATCATTTACCACAATGTTGCGCCTCGTGAAGATGATGAACAAGCGCGTGCAGGGAATGCGGGTGAACGTCTTGCTTACGCACGCCTGCCAACGGGTGTGCGGGTTATAGGCGTCAATGCTGGTTATGCCTTTTCATTCGTGCGAGATTTGGCAGTTGAGTTGCGATGGGCGGCGGTAGCAGCTTCTGGTTCGCAGTTTCGGTCTCGTGACCTGTTTCCAGAGGCAGCTGGGGCGATCGCGCTCGGTCAACCGGATGCTTTAGGTGAAGAGATTTCCTGTTTTGATATACCGGAGATACCGCTCAACTGTATTGCCTATATTGACGGCTATGGCAATTTGAAAACCACTATGAGACATGATACTACCAAGGGAAACTGCGGTCATAAGGTTCGTTTGCGAATTGGTGAGAGGGAACGGGAAGCGACAAAGAGCGATGGAACCTTTGCCGTAGAATCCGGACAGTTAGCTTTTGCCCCAGGTAGCAGTGGCTGGAGCGATGCAGGAGGCAAACATACACGTTGGATGGAAGTTTTCCTGCGTGGTGGTAATGCATGGGAATCATTTAATTGTCCATCAATCGGCACGCAAATACAAATCAGTTAAAAGATTTTCAGAGCAAGAAACCTTGATGAAGTTATCATTTCTCTGAAAAATAAAGCAAAGCTTAGCCCAGTTTTATTAATTCAAAGGCGAAATATCGGTGCTTTTCGTCTGTGTGAAGCTGGTCTTTCTGAAGGTATGCTAGCCGCGCCAGTAGAACATGACAAGGATAGATGTTCGTGAACTACCAGGTATGCCAGCGATTTTGCTTGAGCCGTTAAGGTCTTAATACTGAAGTGGAAGCTGTATCAAGAACTCAGTTCCCCAACCTAACTCAGATTGCACGTTTAAAGTGCCACCATGTTTTTCCACCACAATTTGTCGGGCGATCGCCAATCCCAATCCTGTACCTTTTCCTACACCTTTAGTCGTAAATAAATGGTCAAAAATTCTCGCTTTCACATCTTCGGTCATACCCTTACCATTATCGCGAATACAAATTTGAACTTGGTTCTCAACCATGGCTGTTTGAATTGTAATTTGTTGAGAATGAGCGGCTATTTCCAAAAAAGATTGAGTTTTTGCTATCTCATCAAACATATCGATTGCATTAGCTAGAATATTCATAAAGACCTGATTTAATTGTCCGGGAAAACACTCGATAAGTGGTAACTCACCGTAGTCTTGAATGACTTGAATAGCAGGGCGAAATTCATTAGCTTTGAGACGATATTTGAGGATCAGCAATGTGCTATCAATTCCGTCATGGAGATTAGCGCTTACCTTGTGTTCGGTATCGGCGCGGGAAAAGGTCCGCAAACTGGTGCTGATGCTTTTGATGCGATCGGTTGCTCCTTGCATTGAATCCAGTAACTTAGGTAAGTCCTCGCTAAGAAATTTCAGATCGATATCTTGGGCATGGTCTTGAATTGGTATGACTGGGCTGGGATAATGTTGCTGATAAAATGCCAAATGCTCAACTAAATCCCGCACATAATCTTTAGCATTGTTAATGCTGCCATTAAGGAAGCTGATAGGGTTGTTGATTTCGTGAGCAACGCCTGCTACTAAGTTGCCTAAAGATGCCATTTTTTCATTCTGAATAATTTGGAGTTGGGATTGTTCAAGTTGTTGAACGGCATATTCAAGCTGTTGTGCTTTGTGTCGGAGTTCTATCTCTGAGTGTCGCAAGGCTTGCTCGACTTGCTTGTGTCTAATTCCTGAGGCAATTTCATCAGCAACTAACTTCAGCATATCCAAAAGATCGTCTGCTAAAGCCTGACGTGCGAATAGGGCTAGCACTCCCATGAGCCGATCTTCACACAGCAGTGGATAACCAGCAAAAGCAATCATTCCTTCCTGCTTTGCCCATTCTTTATTTCCAACCCGTGGATCGTTCAACACGTCATTGGTCAAATGGGGACGAAGTTCTTGAGCAATCAGCCCAATTTTGAATGCTCCCACCGGAACGCGACTGTGGGGACCGTCAATATGAGTGTATTGTCCGGCGCTCGCTTGGAGTTCTAAAACATTTTCATCCGCGTTTAACGTCCAGATGCGTGCAAAAGCTGCATTCAAATGTTGAACAACTGCTTCCGTACAAGATTGTAGCATTTGTTTCAGACAGTTGCTACTGGTTAAGGCAGCATCCACATCTGCGCGAAAGCTTAATTTGCAGTTCTTTAATTGGAGCGCTTCCAGAGTTTGCGCTAATTGTTCTGTTTTTTCGCGTTCGTTGCTTTCCGATCGTTGCAGGTTCTGGTAGAGTTTGGCATTTTCCAGAGAAATCGCCGCTTGAGTACAGAGGAAGTTGAGAATTAGGATGCGATCGCTGGTAAACACTCCAGTAGTTGTACGGTTCTGCAAATATAGAATCCCAATTAACTGACCCTGATTGAGAATTGGCAAACCCAAAACACTCTTTGGTTGGTGCTGAATTAAATAATCATCAATAACAGGCAGATCGGTTTTGATCTCCTCAATTATCACCAGTTCTTGGGTGTTTTTGACGTACTGAATCAGTTTTACAGGGAAGTTTTTATGACCTTCTAGCGGTTCGTAACACAGTTCCACAGTACTTGGTGTAGTAACAGCTACAATTTGCCACTCAAAAGCTTGGTTGGGCATAATTAAGACACAGCCATCGCCCCCTGAGTGTTGCAAAAGAATCTGAGTGATTTGATGGATGAGTTCATCAAGTTGAATTGTACTCGAAAGGCTTTGAGACGCTTTGAGAATAGTGACGAAATCGAGAACGTTGTTGATGCTTGTACTGGAAGAGCGGCTGGTTTTCGTCGAGGTCATTGGTATATTGGAAATCGAAGCCAGCGTTTCCAGGGAATTTAAGTTCTGGACGGCGGGTTGGAGAATGGGACCCAGTAAGTTGGGGTAGCACTGTTCTAAATCATCCGTTTTAGCTTTAGCTCCCCAACGGGCGTAACAGTAATATGCTTCCTGCATGTAGCCGGAAGCCACCTTCTCTTTCCCCCAGTTCAAGTAAAACTTAGCAGCAAGTTCGTTAGCTAAGCCTTCTTCTTGGATATAACCGTTTTCCTTCGCAGCCGCAATGGCGCGATCGTAGTATTCTATTGCTTCGGGTTGATTGCCTAAAACTCGATTTTTTTCAGCTTCTACTAAATAAAATTGATGTAAAGCATTCATTGGGCAGTGGTTTGCCCATAGTTGCATTTTTTCTTGATTCTCTATAACGCGATTGAGAATCTGTGTTTGTATGTCTTGATTGACATTTAAAAAGATACCCAGTCGTGCCAGCGATGTGTAAAAATAACATTGTCGAAAAATAATTAGCCCCAGCCCACCAGCTAAATACTGTTCTGTTTGTATAACATATTCCTGTGCCAGATCGTACTTGCCAAACAGATAACTGAGTTGAAGTTTAGAAAAATAAAATTCTAGCAATGCAACCATATCATTGTTTGCCAGATTGATGGGAAGCATGACATCTTCATCGTAGGCTTCACCCTTTAAACAACATACATCATCAACATATCCTAATAAATTTAATATCCTTTGTCTCTGAATTTGATTGTAGTTAGCTAAACCTTGTTGCTTAATTTTCTGGAGAGCATTGGTATGGGTTTGCATTTCTTTTTCCAATGTACTCAGATCTTGACCGAGGAAATACAAATGAGCGCTATAGTAACGGATGGCAAGCCCTGCAAATTCCAAATCTCCTGTTTCTAAACCAAGGGAATAAGCCTCCCAGAGAGATGGTAATGTTTCTTTAATATGTTCTTTCCAATGCCTGACGAGACAATTGAATGTATGAATAGTTTTTGCAGTTACTTCTTTGGTATCAAATTGACTTAAAAGTTTGACAGATAATTGACCGAATCGATAACCAGATTCAATGTCTTTAACTAATGAACAAAGAATAATACCATAGACAACATATCCAAAAGCTGACTGAGGGGAATTCCCATATTGATAAGAGAGACTAACTTGCTTTAATGGTAAAAGAAGAAATAAGTTTGGATCGACTTGATACGCAAAGCTCGTAATATTGGATAAAATTCTCATGACTGCCAAATATGTTTTATCCGCCATATGCGGCAGTTCAATTAAATCTTCAATAAGCCGATCTGCAAGTAGAGAAATGGTATGACTGATTTCAGCCTGTACGTCAGAATTGCTAAAATTTTCTGGGAATTTAATTCCTAATAACTTTAACACTTCTTTTCCCAGACCAACTGCTTCTAGTGATTGATTTTGTGCGCCATAAGCTTGGATTTGAACTTCATACACTTTGACTCGATCCAAGGGATTTTGAACACAATCTAAAACTATTTGAATAAATTCTGCCATCAGTTCAAAGTTGCCAGCCAAATAAGCAGCTTCTGCTCCTAGGTTCTGCAATTCTAATGCCAACTGATACTGGCTCTGCCAACAGTCTGCTTTTAATAACTTAATCCCACAGGCTGCATATTCGGTTGCAGCAGTGTAAGCAGTGGAGACTCTCGCTTTAGAACCAGCAGATAAATTTAACCAAGCCAGTTCTTCTCGTTCGGTAATTTCCGTAATGAGTTGAACACCATAATTTAATTGGTTAACAATATCAAAGATTCTTTTATCTCGCTCTGTTGCAGTTAGATTTTTAAGTAAGAGTTGACCGATTTTCAGATGGGTTGCCTGTTTTTGGCTTTCGGAAATTAACGAGTAAGCTGCTTGTTGGACGCGATCGTGCAAGAATTTATAAGGAACAACAATCTCTTCACGGCGATCGCTGTCCTCAGAATCATGAAATTGGAAAAACTTGTAGGTTTCACTAATCGGGAGAATCAGCCCTTCCTGTAATGCTTTCCAAAGGTGGGCTGCGGTGTCAATGAGGGATTGTTCCGAAACGATCGCCAGAGTATTCAAATCAAATTGGTTACCAATACAAGCCGCCAATTTCAAAACCGCTTGAGTCTGTGTTGGTAGTTTCTGCAACTGCAATGCCATGAACTCCACTACATCATCTGTCAATGCCAACTGTCGCACCGCCGCCATGTCGCATTGCCAATAACCCAGCTCTGACTGGAACTGAATCCAACCATCCTCGTACAAAGCTTTGAGAAACTGCGTTGTAAAAAACGGATTTCCTTTAGTTTTTTGATACACCAATCTTGTCAGAGTTTGAGCTAATTCCTCGGTACAACTTAAGGTATCTGCCACTAACTGATTCACCGTTAATTCCCCCAAAGGTGACAGGGTAATGGTATTGACAATTGCTCGTGCTTTCTGAATCAGTTCCAGTGTTAGCATCAAGGGATGAGCCGGAAATACTTCATTGTCTCGATAGGCTCCCAAAATGAGTAAATATCCCGAACTGACATCACTCATCAATAATTGCAGCAAGTTTAGGGAAGCTGAATCTGCCCATTGCAAATCATCCAAGAAAATCACTAGGGGATGTTCTTTTGTGGTAAAAACCTGGATGAATTTTTGAAATAGTAAGTTAAAGCGATTTTGGGCTGCACTCCCGGAGAGTTCCGGGACAGGTGGTTGTTCGCCAACAATCCTTTCTAATTCAGGAATCATCTCCACAATCACCCGCCCGTTTTCGCCCACAGCAGCGAGAATTTTGGCTTTCCATGTTACCAATTGGACATCGCTTTCACTCAGCAATTGTCCCATCAAGTCACGAAAAGCTTGCACAAAGGCTGATAGGGGAATATTGCGATTAAACTGATCGAATTTGCCTTTGATGAAATATCCTTGCTGACGGGTAATTGGTTTGTGGACTTCATTGATTACCGCCGTTTTCCCAATCCCAGAAAATCCTGCTACCAGCATCATTTCTGAACGACCATTGCTGACACGCTCGAAAGCTTCCAGCAAGGTTGTAACTTCTGTTTCCCGCCCATACAGTTTTTCAGGAATGAGAAAACGATCGCACACATCCCTCTGGGCAATTTCAAAACTTTCAATTTTACCTGTTTCTTGGAGCTGATACAAACAATTTTCTAAGTCATGCCTCAAACCCAAAGCACTCTGATATCTATCTTCAGCATTTTTCGCTATCAATTTCATCACAATATTGGAAAGCACCTGTGGAACTTCTTTCCTGTTCCCCAATGGTGCAGGCATTTTAGCAATATGACAATACACCAATTGCGTGAGGTCGTCGGATATAAATGGTAATTCTCCTATTAATAATTCATAAAATGTCACCCCAAGAGAATAAAAATCGCTGCGGTAGTCTATCCCTCGATTCATTCTACCTGTTTGCTCGGGGGAAATATAAGCGAGAGTTCCTTCTAAAATATTAGGGCTTTTAATTTCTTGAGTTTCTTTGGGTAACAGAGAGGAGATACTAAAATCTATCAGTCTAACTTGTTTTGTTGGAGGATGAATTAGAATATTTGCGGGTTTAATGTCTTTATGAATGATGCGGTTTTGGTGTAAATCGTGTAGAATTTTGGTTAGTTGAATAGCGATCGCCAAAAATTCGACAAGTGAGAGTGTAATGGTTTTAACGTATTCTCGTAAAGAAATTTCCCCCCCATCTTCCATCACTAAAATATAACCATTTCGGTAAGTTTCTAATGATAAAGGACGAAGGATACCGGGAATGTTGAGATTTTTGCTAATGGTATACTGGTGGCGAAATTGGAGTAATTCGTTGAAGCTGGGATATTCAGATGTCAGAAGTTTAATGACGACTGGAAGTGTTTCTTGCTCTCTAATAGCTCGATAGACTCTAGTTCTGGAGCCTGCATAGAGTTGGGAGTAGATTTTATATCCGGGAATTACAGGAGCAGAGCGTGCAGTCATCATTTATACTAACCTCATGATAGAAGTTGGTTTTTGGCTTCATAAAGTTAGTATTCCCAAGAGCTTCTCAGTTTTTGCAAAACGGCAAAAAAGAAAAAAGGGAGAACATCATACAGAGCGATCGTTTGTATCTCCATCAATTGCCGGACTACCAGCAGAAAGCAGATAGATATGAGCTTTGCTAATGCAGTGACTGCTGCTTCCGTCTCTACCAACCTATTAAGAGAAAGTGCAATATTACCTTCAACCTTCAACAAAATACCGAGTTAACTTTAGTCAATCCTCGATTTTGGTTAGTTCACGAAGGTGGTGAGACCAGTTAGAACCAATACTTCGGATATGTTCGCTCGCGTGCGAGATTGTTGAATACCACAGCACAGAGTATCAAAATGATGGAACCTTCTAACGCAGGAGTTAAAAGAAATTGCCAGGGTGCTTTCGTCATCATCACAACTAATGCAACTGCGCCCGAAGGAGGGTGTAAAGTTGCAGTCAGTTGCATCATACCAATGGCTGTAGCTACTGCCATTCCCATTGCCCAAGGTTCTGAACCAAAAAGATGTAGAATAGTCAAGCTAACTAATGCCGCTACAAAATTACCACCAATGACATTCCGGGGTTGGGCTAAAGGACTGTCAGGAATACCAAAGATTAATACGCTAGTAGCACCAAAGGGAGCCATCAGCAAAGGAGAATTAGTTGTTACAGAAAGGTAAGCCGTTGCTGCTATTCCAATAAAACTACCGCACCAACTCCAAAATATATGTATGTGGTGAGGTCTATCTAAGCAAGATGAACGTCTAGTTCCACGTATTTTCAAGCAATAATTTTTCCATTTTTCCCGAACATTTTGATAATTCAACCTCGTTAGATAGCTTGAATAAAACCGCCTTTTGGGTAAATAACTTTTCATAGTTTTCCAGAGCAACTGCAACCAACAACACAACAACCAACAACACAAAAAGATTAAGTGTATTTCTTGCCTTAGCTAATCTTTGTGGATCGATAAGTTACAAGATTCCCCAACTCTGTCAATAGAGGGAACTTTTAATCAGAGTTATTGGCTAAAATCCAGATTCCGATGGACAGACCCTTCAACCACAAACCAGCATTTTTATCAAAAAAATTCAAATTCATGAATTAAAAAAGTTGAGTAGCAAGATAATGTCATGGAACTATGACATATGAGTTCTAGAATATCGTTTGAACTCGAACAAGGAAATATAAAATTCATATAAATAAGTAATATTACTTATAAGTTTGATTTATATTAACAGGAAACAAACCAAACTTTGGTATTATCTGGCAACACTCTGCATAGTTCACAGGATGTTTACAAACAAATAGCTGATAGATGTAGTATCAATACTGCTCGGGTTTTGGTTTGTTAGCAAAATTGTCAAAATGCTGACAATTCTTTGCCTCACTGCAACAATCACAGCTTGAGTGTGGTGACATTTGTAGCTTATCGTTAGACATCGTTCATTTCCAAGCGCGATCGCTCAACTGCTGCTTTGCAACATCGTCAAACATAACCGTGGATGTCATTAAGGGGAGGGTCTTTATTGGTTCTTGGGGTGCCATTATCACCATCCCATCGGCTGTTTTACTCCCTTCCCGCTCGAAGATTTCTTAATTAAATGAACCGCAGAGGCGCAGAGGACACAGAGGAAAGAGGAGAAGAAGATCGGTAGTCTTATGGCGGAAAGGGAGTAGGTATTGAATGGGCTGATAGTTTCTTTAACTCTGAAAGCAACTTAGCTATAACGCTGTAGCTTATGTCGCCAGACTGCTATCACCGCCTTCAATAATAGTTCCTTGTAAATTCGTATCTTTTAAATTAGCCCCGGTGAGATTGGCTCTTTCTAATGCAGCTTGACGGAGGTTCGCTTGGTGCAAGTCCGCAGTACCCAAATCTGCTCCGCTCAAATCTGCGGCTTCTAGATTGGCTCCACTTAAATCGGCTTGAATGAGATCGGCTTGACTGAGATTTGCCTGTTCGAGATCGGCAGCTTTGAGATCTGCTCGATCTAAAATGGCTCCATCTAAAATGGCTCCTTCCAATATTGCATTGTCAAGAATCGCATCGCTCAAATCGGCTCCGCTTAGATTGGCTTGGCTTAAGTTTGCACCATTCAGTGTTGCTCCACTCAAGTCAGCCCGACTGAGGTTTGCCCTCTGCAAGTTGGTTCCATCCAACTTTGCCTCACGTAAAACAGCACCACTGAGATCGATTTCTTCCATCACTGTATCCCTAAGGTCAACAATGCTAAAGTCTCGCTCTCCTGCGGCGTAGCGCTGCTTGAGTTCTTCTACATTCATTTTCTGTACTCCACCCTCGATATAAGGGGTTGAGCCATTCTGACTCGAACTAGCCCAACAACGTTCTTTATCCTAAGTCAACGAATGCATTCAAACCCCTCTCTAGAGATACACCTTAGATCTGGCGTTACCCATGTTGTGGGCGATCGCTCCTAGTGGTTTGACTTTGGAAGAATTTCCTTTTAAGAAAGTGGTGCAGCGATCGTCGTTGGAAAATGCCTGTCATTGCGACGAACATCGCAATTGCCACACAAAGATGCTGCTTTTGTTACTACTGCCTAACAGTTTTCCGTCGGGGCTAAATTTTAAATTGATGGCTTCTTCTTGAGAACTTTTGAAACTGTGGATTTCTTCCATTGTCTCCAAGTCCCAGAGCCTGATAGTACCGTATCGAGTGACACTCGCTAAAATTGGCTCTAGGGGACTGAAGGCTAGAGCCTGAATGGTAGAATACTCTTGCAAAGTTTTTATTTCACAATTTGTTTGCACATTCCACAGCTTAATTGTATGGTCATTACCTCCACTGGCTAGAATTCGATCGTCTGGGCTAAAGACAATTTGCTTTATCCAGCTAGAGTGAGGTGTAAAACTACAAATCAGTGTGTTTGTTTTCACATCCCACAGGGCAATTTTCTCCCGCTCCACAGCCGCTAGGATACTTCCATTAGAATTGAGTGCCAGTGGAAAGCCATAGCCGCTATCTAAATTTACAACACCATTATCTTCGCCCGTCTGTAAATTCCACAATTGCACTGGTTGCTTGTAATAGCATCTTGCCAGTACTTTTCCATCTGCACTTAGGGTAACATAAGAGTCATTAGACCATTCTCCACCGCGATACCGCTTCTTTCCGTCTTTATTATCGGGTGCAGCCTCTCTATCTGCATAAGTACCATAGAAATCGCTGCCGACCAACACTGGATTGGATTGATGATTCCGCTGGGTAAAAGCAAGAGTAGGGTAGTTCGTGCGTTGGGATCGCAAGCAACTATATGTTTCCTTCCCCTCTGTCACTTGCCACAGCTTAAAATCTTCAGCGCTTTTGCTAGCTAGGAGCTGACTGTCAGGACTAAAAGCCAGAGATTGCACTGCTGCTTTGTGTCCGGTAAGAAGGCAAATTTGTTTACCAGTTTGTCTGTCGAGCAGTTCAATCTGACCGTCTACATCCGGCGCACTTCGGGCGGTCAATCGCCCATCTGGGCTATGTGCTTGAGTTAAGATACCGCTAGAATAACCCCTTAATGTCCTTGTCTCATGACCGACGTCAAAGACCTCAAAAGGTTCTCCTGTACCATTTATAGCTATACCTTTGGAATCGCCATGATATACAAAAGAAGTAATATTAACAGAATGGTTTTTAAGATTTTGAATCAACTCCCCCGTTAAGGGATTCCATAGTTTTAACTCATTCACATAAAAACTTTCGTAGAGATGTTGTCCATCTGCACTAAAAACGACTGAGACAACTGGTTCTAATTGAAAATCTATTTGGTTAATTTGCTTGCCAGTGTTGGTATTCATCAAGATAATTTTTTCCTTCCAGTCAGTATATGCGAGCATCTCACTATCAGGACTGAAAGCAAAAGATGAGTTCCATACCTTTAGTTCTAAATGTAGAGAGTGTGCAATAACTTTATCCAGTTCGCCCAAAATTGCAAATTCTAAATTCGCGTCCTTTGCCTCAGCAATTTCTGCCTCTCGCAGGTCAGCTTGTGTTAAAATTGCCCCTTCCAGTTTAGCCCCAGACAAATCTGCTTTCTGCAAGTTAGCATTTGTCAGGTTTGCTGCTTGTAATTGGCTTCTACGCAAGTAAGTATGCTGCAAGCTAGCTTGTTGCAGTTGAGTTTTTCGCAGCCTAGCTTCCTCCAGATTAGCCCGATCTAAAACACATTGTTCCAAATTAGCTGCTGTTAATTCGGCACGCACTAATGTCGCTTTTTGAAGGTTGGCTTGCACGAGTTGGACGCGAGGCATATAAGCATAACTTAGATTAGCTCTTACCAAAACTGCACCTTTCAAATTAGCTGCATCCAGTTTTACCTCTTTGAGATTTGCCTCACTTAGATTCGCTGCACTCAAATCTGCACCTTGGAAATCAACTCTTGCGAGATTGGCTCCTCTCAAGTCTTGTTCGCTCAGATTTGCCCAACTGAGATTGGCTCGATACAGATCGACCTGCTTGATGAGGGCCTGTCGTAGGTCACTATCATTAAGACGAGCGCATCTTAAGTTAGTTTGTGTGAGGTTTGCGCCACGCAAGTCAGCACTTATCAAATTGGCTTCGCTTAGATTAGTTTGGGAAAGATTTGCTCCTTTGAGGTTGGCTTTTTCTAGATTAATTCCCGCTAAATCAGCTTGGCTCAAATCGGTATTTTCTAAGTTCACCTGAGTGAAATCACGTTCTCCAAGTTGATAGGCTGCTAGCAATCCCCGAGCACCCCCAATTTCTCGAAACGATTTTAAAGTATCTGTGTTGCTACTATGCACCTGTTTTTCTGGAAGCATAACGATAACTCTTTGAGTGTGAAGATAAAATTAATAGTGTTGCAATCTATCTTTTGCTACTGCTCGAACTAGCTGGTTGCTATCTTGTGCCAGTTGTATGAGAATTTGTTGAGTCGCTTGTGCATTTTGAGCGACAGCTAGCCTTTCCAGCCAGGAGATAGAAACGCTTTTTTCTTGTAGTAATTCCTGTGAAATCTGGGGTTGCTTTAAAGCAATAAAGCTCACTAAGGGAAACTGGGACCGAGCATAACAATCGAGCACCACAGCAAGGCGATCGGGATGGCGAGAGAAGAAATCAGGATGCAGTTTCAAATAATCTGTTGCATATTCCCCGCAAAGAATACGCTCTACAGCCTCTTTTGGCAAACTGGGATTCACCATCACTTTTTTACGCACTTCGGCTGATTTACTACTCGCCAGTTCTTCTAAAATTTCAGGTGAGAGGTGAGTTTTTTGTGCGATATGCAGCAAAACTGCGGTGTTCCGATCTTTGCTTAATTGTTCTAAAATTCCGATCGGTGTATTCGGGTTTTGGGCTACTGCTTCACGAACTTTTGTTTCTGGCGATCGAGCTAGATTTTCCAAGCAGCTGACAGGGGTGTTGGGGTTTTGGGCTACTGCTTCACAGACCTTCACTTCATTTGATTCAGCAAATTGTATAAGAAAATCAGCGGGCAAATCAAAGCGTCGAGCGAGAAAAAGACGAGCCGCCTCTCCTCCCTCCCGTGCTAATCGCTGCAAAATGGTTTCCAAAGAACTGGTACTTTCTTCTGCTAGGATATCTAAAATACTCTCCTCTTCAGAGCACTGATATTGTTGATTGGCTATTTGAGACGCAATCTTGCGACTTACCCATGCATCTCTAGCTAATTGCTTAAACAGAAGACTTATTGGTGCCTTGCGGTTGGCAACATCCCAACGAACTTCCCAAGAGTCATGCTGAGCTAACTGTTCTAAAATACTGACTGGTACATTTGGATTACTGGCAACTGCCCAAAGAACTTCCTGAGATTCATCGTGAGCCAACTGTTCTAAAATACTGATTGGTGTATTGGGATTTCGAGCCACAGCTTCACGCAGTTCTCTGTGAAGGCTTTTGGAGAATTCTAAGAGCAGTTCGAGTGGTGTATTTGGGTGTTCGCACAGAGCCCTGGAATCTTTTTGTGTTAAACTTTCTAAGAGCTGACGGGAAATTTCAGGATTCTTCCTAACTGCTTCGAGAGCACATTCTCGTTGTTTTTCTCCTATTACCCCAGCTGCCGCATTAGCAACATGCCTATCTGTATCGTTTGCCAGTTCTTTCACCACACTTAAGGGTGTATTGGGATTTTGAGCGACTTTAATACGAACTGTTTGGTCTTTGTCTTTGCTCAACTTCTCCAGAATATCGCTAGGTGTACTGAGATGTTGAGCGATGGAGCTTCGAGTTGCTCTGCATTCTTCGCTTGCCAATTTTCGTAGAGTCTCTGCGGGAGTATTGGGATTTTGGGCTACTGTATACTGCGTAGAACTTTGATTGGCTAAAAGGTTGAGAATACTGGGAAATGTTGCTGGAGAACAAGCAAGCTTTGCAGATAAAAAATTCTGATAGTGTGGCTCTTTTATCCAACGTTCAACAATGAATTCTGGAATCGGGCAAATCTGAGCTAGAACCGCAAGAGAGCCAGTACCCGCTTTGTCAGCAGAAGGGATAATTCCTTGAATCACCTCTTTGATTCTTTCGTCGTATTTCTCCGTTAATTCTCCAGCCAGATTAACGTGTAAACGAGCAGATTCTACAACTTGAGAATGTCGGCTTTGGGTTAACCGATTTAATACTGCTTTGGGAGTTTGGACGTTTTTAACTAACGCCAGTTGAACTTCCAAATCCGCTTGCTCTGCTGCTTGTTCCAAAAAATATACTGGAACATTTTCTTGCTTCAAAATACTTCGCAAGGTAGCTAAGGGAATTTCTTCGACTAGATTGGGATTTTCTAAGAGCAGTAATAGAAACACGGGGTTATTTAGCAATTCCGATGGAAATTCTGCTCCCAATTTCAAAAGTATATCAGGTGGGGTATTGGGATTCCCTGCTACTGCTTGACGGGTTTTTTGGTCGCTAGATCGCGCCAGTGCTCGCAACAAATCGGGGTCAGTATTAGGGTCTGCTGCTACTAATTGTGCCTGTTTTACGTTTTTTGTCAGAGCAGTGATAGATTGCTCGAGTGCAGTTATATCATCCATCTAAGCGCTAGATTGTAAAGTTAATAGTAATTTCTTGAGAGGATGTTTGTACAGTTTCCCGTTGTATCAAGATCCCCCCTCGCCCCCCTTAAAAAGGGGGGAAAGTACTCTTAAAGCCACCTTTTTTAAGAAAATTTTAGGAGGATGTGAAGTTTTGAATACCTCAGCTACTACTTTTAAAACTTCCTCTAAATGTTTGTAGTAATTACGGTACCGATGCTTTGTCCGGGACAATTGTTATCACATTATATTGGGGCTTTCTTACAGTGTCATCCTCTTTTCTACTAAATAATAATGACTGGATTTTAGACCAAAACAGTCTCAACTCCAGTAAGAGGCCCGTGCGTATATACCCTTAGATCAACTTTTAACGGTTTCTTAACAAGCATTTAGCGCTCCTGCTGTAGTCTTATTGCTGTTTTCAGAATTAAGAGAGAGCAAATTTCAAGTGAAGATTAACAGGCGTACAATTATCACAGCGATCGCAGCAGCACCAGCATTTGCAGGTCTTTCTACTCTTGTAGAAAAAGTTAAAGCTCAGGAAACGGGAAAGTTTGAGGTTTGGTTCATCAGGCATGGGGAAAGTGAAGTCAATGTCCTATCTGAGAGATCGGAACTGCCTTCAGAATTACCGCCTGATGAAGGATTTACCTATCCTCTCACTATCAAAGGGA
The DNA here is from genome assembly GCF_000760695.4 of Tolypothrix bouteillei VB521301. Taxonomy (GTDB): domain Bacteria; phylum Cyanobacteriota; class Cyanobacteriia; order Cyanobacteriales; family Nostocaceae; genus Scytonema; species Scytonema bouteillei_A. The sequence continues at coordinate 138,003 of NZ_JHEG04000002.1, forward strand.
TTCAGCAGGTGAAAACTCTGGCTTCGTCAATTGAAGATATTGATGTCTCCGCAATTTTCACATCAACTCGCTTGCGAACCGTTCAAACTGCAGATGCAATCTCTTTTGTGAAAAATCTTCCCATACAACTTGCACCTCAAATTGTTGAAGTCAATTTTGGCACGGCTGCACTCAATTCATCTGATTTCTCACAAATCTTTCAATTACTCACGGATTGGTTGGTTAATAAAGAATACGATAAAAAAGCAGCAGATGGAGAAAGTTACAACGATTTGCGATCGCGCTTCGTCCCCTTTGTTACAGATACCATCGAGCAGTATTCAAATATTCCCAAAGTTTTGATTTTTGTAGCTCACGGTGCTATTTTATCTACCATGTTACCTCTGATATTTAAGAACGTATCGGGACAATTTGCGCTTGCCAATGTATTACCAAATACAGGAATTGTAAAAGGTGAACTGCTTCACGGGCATCTTATCTGTACGGATTGGAATGGATCTCAACCCTTCTAATACTATTTCTGTAAAAGATGCATCTAATTAGCCTGCGTAGGCAGGCTTTGTTTGTATAGTCCCACATTTCTAATGTGAGGGAATTTTAAGCGCAACCTCATATAGAATTGGTAAATTCGTCAACAGTCACGATCATCGAAAATATCTCCGATTGTAACGATCCTGATATTTATTGATATAATCTACATTCCACCTTTCTACATTCGATAATAATTCATTAGGAAAATTATCTGGCGAGTATTTTGGGCGATACCACGGCTTTCCATCAAAATACTTTTGTAAACCAGCAGTCTGAAAACGGCGACCGTGACGTGCAAAAATGGTATTTCTCATAATATCTAGCTCAAAACCATCTTTCCCATCTAAATCTGTATCGGTGACTTCTCTTTCAGAAAGCCAGAAATAATCATTTTTGGTTGTATTTGTATCTCGAAATGTATCTGAAGATGATGTGGAAATTTCTTGAAAATATAGCCGTTCTGGTGGTGCATTCGGATCTTTACTGGCAAACGCACAATAAGCATTGGAGTTAGCTTGTCCGTAGGTTCTTAACAAATCGATACAATTGTTGCGATCGCTAAATTGAGCTACATAAACTTCAAATAACTCCTTACCTGACAAATTTGGATATTCTGGAATCCGAAACATTCCAGCTTGAGAATAACCAACAGCCTGTAAAGCTTTCACTTGCATCAAAGCAGTTTGTGAATTTGGATAGGCAGAATCGGCAAGAAAATAAAACGCATGAGGAAAATTAGCTTTGTTTGCATTTTGTTTTGTAGGTATTGGTGTTTTTTGTGGTGAAGAAGTTGAGCCGGAACTCGCATTGTCCGTCACTTGAGATTTGGGAGAGAGAGAAATATTAGGAGTTGCTTGAGAAGGCGTTCCTAATGAAGTGCTTGGCTGTTCTACAGATGGAGGAGTTCTTGTTAATGCAAGACCAATAATAACAGAAGCTCCTATCACAGCCGCCGCTGCAATGATGCTAAGAGCAAGTCCTCCCCTCTGTCGGTTATTATAAAGAGAAGTTTCACGGGAAGAAACTCCTGAGTTGAAAAGAAGAGTTTCTTGAGATTTTGTTGGTAATGGAGGAGTGAAAGATGGTGGTTGTGTTAAAGGAGTCGTAGGAAGAATTGATAAACTTCCAGTCTGCAATGCTTGCAGCATTTCCCTCGCGCTGGAAAATCGGTCTCGTGGATGGTAAGCGATCGCTCGATTGAGTAGGGCTGCCGTTGTTGCGCTAACATTTATGACATGAGATTGCCAAACAAGTTCTCCAGTACTTGGGTGTGTTTCTAACTCTTGTGGTGATTTCCCTGTTAAAAGATAAATAGCTGTCAGCCCCAAGCTGTAAAGATCGCTAGCATAAATTGGTCTGCCCATTGCTTGTTCGCTGGGCATATACCCTGGTGTCCCAATGATAATCGAGCTGGTTGGGTTACCTTGGGAATTCAGCGCAGTTCCCATTGTTTCTCGTACCGCGCCAAAATCAATGAGTACGGGTTTGCCATCTCGGTGACGTAAAATAATGTTATCTGGTTTGATATCGCGATGAACGATTTTCTTTGAGTGTACGTACTCCAGAACAGGTAATAAACTAGCTAAAATCCCCGCAACAGTGTTTTCACTCAATATCCCGTGTTGTCTGAGCTTAGCTGTGAGGGTATCACCTTCAACATATTCTTGCACTAAGTAAAAGCGATCGTCCAACTGAAAATAAGCATACAGAGTTGGAATTTGGTCACTGTTTCCACCCAACTCTTCCAAAATCGCTGCTTCTCTGTGAAACCGCTCTTGCACGAGTTGGTAAATTTGAGGATTATCATGAATGGGTTTTAGTTGTTTAATCACACAACGTCGGAGTGAGGGCATTTGAGTATCTTCCGCTAGGGAAGTTTCTCCAAATCCTCCACTTCCCAATGTGCGAAGAATTCGATAGCGGTTATTCAGCAGCATTTGCGTCTTTAACAGGGATCGGTGATTGGCGATCGATAGCTTACCTATGTCTATACTATCTATCACCTTCTTGGAATTGGTATACTGACCAGCAATCCCCAATCCAAAATCCTCATATGACTCATTTCTTTGAATTTGAAGCTGATTTTGTTGACTCACTGCGCTGTATTCCCATGCAGGTGCGCTTGAAGTTGGATACGTGTGGTATCAAGCTGAAACTCAATCAATGGAACCAATTCAGTCAAGAAGAACGTCAAACCCTTGTAGAACGACCCTGCAATACAGAAGAAACTATCCAAGAGTACCGAGAATTTTTACGCCAATTAGTTCAAAATCATACTGGCGAGTTAGCAACTGATTTGCCCGTGGAAGAAAACCCACCCTGGATGGACGACCAAAATATACCTGAGAGTGTTAAGAATAAAGCACGGGAGTTTGATATCGCAATGACCCCACATCAATGGGAAAATTTACTCCCCGTACAGCGATTTGCACTGATTAAACTCAGTCGTTCCAGTCATGAAAATAAAAATTTTTTACCTGCCCTTAAAGAATTTCACGTTATCTAAAATTGTTAAAATAATATAAAAACTTAAGTACCCAAGATAGAATTTGTTAGGATGATCCAGTTAAATTGATACAGGGAACATCAACCAAAATGCAAGTCAGTGCTCGTAATTCACTTAAAGCAACAGTAAAAAAAGTTGTAGAAGGAGCCGTTAATACCGAAGTAACCTTGGAAATTGCTCCGGGTGTTGAAGTTATTTCAATTATCACTAAATCTTCAGCCGAGAAGCTTCAACTGACAGAAGGAAAACAAGCATACGCCATCATTAAATCATCAGATGTCATGGTTGCTATTGATTAAGAGTTTTCCTTAATCTCGTGTCACAGGTTGTGGAACTCTGACTTGAAAGAGTGAAAATTGAAGATAGCTTCATTGTATGAGGTCGCTTATGCGATCGCTCTTTTCGGGAAGAGATCCCTAGATGAAGCAGTCAATTTTCCTGTGAGAGTTCTACAGCCGCCCAATCGCAATCCTTATAGATACCATTACGCTTTGTTAGCTAAACATAGCAGTCATAAATACGTTACAAACACCACTTCCTTGTCTTCCTTGTCCCCTTGTCTCCCTTATCTCCCCCCTCTCCCTTGTCCCCCTCATTCAGATCTACAACAGGATTGCTGCACCACTATAGCGGTTGGGAAGCACGATCGCTCAACTGTTGTTCTAACTCCGCAATTCGGGCTTGCAACGGAGCCATCATTGCTTCGACTTCGGTTTCCGAATAGCGAATCGGAATATGTTGGGGACAGTTCTCACTAATGGCTTCCACATGAAAGAGAATTGAGCGTTCCACTTTGGCAGGATAACCCGGTATTTGGAGTTTTTCAGTCCATTGTGAATCCCCTTCAACGTACTGCGCTCTGCCCCAAATTTTGATACGTCTGCGGTGGCGATAATCCATCAAAAACAAAAACGCTTTATCATTGCCTGAGAGATTGCCCACCGTAATGTATTGCACATTTCCTGAAAAATCAGCAAAGCCCAACGTCTTCTCGTCCAGTACTTTCAGAAAACCGGGAGGACCTCCTCGAAACTGGATGTAGGGATACCCGTTAGAACCCACGGTTCCCAAATAAAACCCATTTAATTGAGCAATAAATTCCTCAACTTTGGAAGTAATAGTATCGTTTGCAGGACCGTTAGCAATATATTTTTCGTAAGACTGCCGCGAGCCACGTTGTGTTTGCGCGGCTTGGACTTCAGGGGTAAAGGCAATTTCTCCAAACTTACGTGGCATAATATCCTCCTAAGCTGTAACGAGTTCTATGATGCTAACTATACGTTTGAATTTTGGAACCTAAAATTACTATACCGAACGAACGGTACAGTGTCAATAAGTCAAACTATTTTATCAAAATGCCGCAATACCCCATCCGTCACGCAGTAGGAATTGAGCCACACCCTCAACTTAATGGTTGTTTCTCAACACTGGATTTTCCCTTTTTAGAAACCTTACGGGGAATTAAAAATGGAGGCATGGGACAATCCAAAGTAATGACGATCGCCCGCAATAAATCAGCTTCTTGGGGAGTGACTTGATTATCAACCATCACGGTATGAGCGCAAGCATCAACCACTGCTTGCTTTAGTTTGGGACTGGCAAGGCGCAGGCGATCGAGGCTTTTCTTCATTCCAGCAAAGTTACAAGCGATCGGTACTTCTGGTTGTTCTTGTTGCCCTGGTTTAGGAAGTCTAAAAACCCCACTGCGAAATGCGTAGGTGGCAGCATCAGGTTGAGAGTGTCCGACTTTTGCTAGTGCAGAAAGCACGAGGATACAATCTGACCAAACCTCTTGTATGTTGTCAAATTGCTCGACTTTGGATGAAGACTCTGGATGGATGCAAGGTTCAAGACGGTGCCACAGCACTAACTGCAACACAAATTCCCACAGTGACAAATCTCCACCCAATTTAATCAAACCCTTAATACATTTGCAGATTTGCTGGCACTCCTTAGGAGACGATTGACGCAGTGCGGGTACTGCTAAATCCAAAAGAGGTAAGCGCATCCCGGAATCTAAAGAGGCTATTTGCTCAACAAACAATAGCGTTTCTTCTACTAACTCCGCAGGTTGTACTTCTTTCAACCAGTCAAGTTGGCGATCGCGCACTTGCGCATTTGAATGATTTAATCCCAGTGCGTACACAATAGCTATTGCACTTTGTTGCTTTTGCACGCCCAATCGCAGGGACTCTGGTAAATCTGCTAGTATCTTTTGAGCATAAGTAAAATGCTCTGGAGCAACTCTTCCCACTTGGTTAACAACCTGTTCTGGGGAAACAGAAGCACTCACGCTAGAACCCGTGCTAGAAGGGCTGCTACCAGCAAAGCCCATTGCTGATTCGTGAGAATGAGAAGGTTTGCGAGCATAAGTTCCAGATGGTTTGTAGTTCAAGCCACGGATGCGATGGATACGCTCGGAAAGAGGTGGATGAGTTGCTAACAGACTTTCCCAAAAAGAGATCTCAAGCGCATTGCCAAAAAACATATGACTTGCGGCTTCAGCTGCGGGAGAATAAAGCCCCGACCCCCTTCTTTCTAGCTTTTCAAGCGCCCCTGCAATACCGTCAGCGTTACGGGTAAATTGGACGGCTGAAGCATCAGCAAGAAATTCTCGTTGTCGGGAAACGGCTGCTTTAATCAAGCGTCCGCAGAACAATCCCACACCTCCTATTAACATCAATCCCAAACCAAATGCCCACAAACCTTTGTTCTCGCTACGGTAGCTGCTGCGAAAACGCAGAATAAAGACTCCTGTTAGGTAAAGGAATAAAATGCCGTGGAGCAATCCTACCAAACGCAAATTCAGACGCATATCCCCATTGAGAATATGGCTGAACTCATGACCAATCACACCTTGCAACTCATCCCGGTTGAGTTGTTCCAGACAACCACGGGTGACTCCGATCGCAGCATCGTTAGGAGTAAACCCAGCAGCAAAAGCATTGATGCTCAATTCTGAGTCAAGGACATACACGAAGGGGACTGGAATGCCAGAAGCGATCGCCATTTCTTCTACAATATTCAACAGCTGCTGCTCGCTGGGATTTGCCATATCCGATATCAGCAATCTTCCACCCAACTCTGTTGCGATCGCGCCTCCACCGTCGCTGAGACAAGCTATTTTATAAAAACTAGCTAGAGCGATGACAGCCGTTGTAACACCTGCAACAATCAGAAATAATTGTGGATGCCACCAAATTCTGGGAGCCATGCGGAGAAAAAACAGCGTGACAATGTAAACTGCTCCAACAATTGCCACTATTGATAAAACAAACAACGCGATTAACTGTTGAGTGTTTTGGCGTGCTCGATCCTGATTTTCAAAAAAATTCATAGACTATTAAAAAGACACGCGTGGCGCTGTTCTTATTTCTGGTGTGGCTTCTTGCAACAATGCTGCTGCAACAAAGTTAAAATTACCTGCCACAATGTTGCTAGGGAATGCTTCTAGTTTGGTGTTGTAAAGCGTTACCGAATCATTGTAAGATTGACGCGCAAAAGCGATACGATTTTCGGTTGAAGACAGTTCCTCCATCACCCGGCTCATGGTTTGATCTGCTTTCAACTCTGGATAAGATTCCGAAATGATTTGAATGCGACCCAATGCACCAGCCAAGGCAGCTTCAGCATTTTCCAGTTGCTGCATTGCTTGAGGATCGCCCGGATTTTGCGAAGCTCGACTACTTGCGGAGATAGCAGAATTCCGAGCAGCAATGACAGCTTCTAAAGTTTCCCGCTCGTGCTTGATGTAACCTTTAGCCGTTTCAACCAAATTCGGAATCAGGTCGTAACGACGCTTTAACTGGATATCAATTTGAGCGAAAGCGTTTTTGTAGCGATTCCGAAGTTTTACCAGGTCATTATAGCTGCTGACAATGATAACAGCTAAAGTGGCAATCAATACACCCAAAAAAATGACAATTCCCATAATAGTTTTCAAGTATAAGTTTAAGTTATATACAGCAAAAGTTACCTGCATATGACTATTGAGTTTAATGGCACTCTGCAAGGTTTGTCATCTGTATAATTTATTACGTATTTTTGCGAGTAAAATTATGTAGAAATCAGCAAGCTTGCTGCTACTTATCTAAAGTATTCGTGTAGCTAATGATTGCCCGATCTAGTTGTTCGCGGTGTTGTTCGTAGTATACCCATGCAGTGGTTAAATCATCAGTGGTTAGGGCAGGATAGTTCCGTAATAACTCTTTATCATCTGCTCCTTGTTGACCGAAAAGCGATCGGTGTCCACACAGGAATCCGTGTACTACGAATGCATGGCTGCCCACCACATACGTCAAATGTTACTTGAATTGGCTTGCTACTCAATCGCTCTTGCAAAAAGATACGCTCTTCTGAGCTAAGAGATTCGATTATCTGCACTATTGAATCTCATCGGTTAATACCTACTCACAATGCTGCATTTAAAGTAACGTCTTTTATCTCAGTTGAAACCCAATACCCGAATTCGTCTGATTTGAAGAAAGTAATCTACCTTTTGCCTTCTCAACAAGCAAGATAACACCATTAAAATAGAATAAGACTACTATCATAACTGAAAATACTCTATGCAAATTACGATTGAAATTCCTGATGAAATTGCCAAGAGGTTAGACCAAGCATGGGGTGGTCTTTCTCATAGACTGTTAGAAGTAATTGTTGCAGATGCTTACCGTTGCGGGGAAATGAGTACATCTGAAGTTCGACAAATACTCCAGTTAAAGTCTCGTTTAGAAACCCATGCCTTCTTGAAACGGATGGGTGTTTATCTAAATTATGACGAGACTGAATTAGAAAGAGATATTCAAACTCTTAAAGAGTTTAGAGCATAATGATTATTGTCTCTGATACTTCCCCAATTTGTTACTTGCTGCTAATCGATCGTATTGACATATTGCAAGAACTTTACCGTGTCATTATAATTCCCCAAGGTGTAGCTGATGAGCTAAATGCTCCTGAGTCACCCCTTGTTGTTCGGAATTGGATTGCTAAACCTCCCGATTGGCTACAAATTCAGACAGTACAAGTAGGTAAATTCTTAGGATTGGAAAAACTCGATCCTGGTGAGCGAGAAGCAATTTTATTAGCAGAGCAAATCAAAGCTGAATTGGTCATTTTAGATGATAAAGCAGCAAGACACATAGCTATAGAAAGAGGTTTAAAAATTATTGGATTGTTGGGTATTTTGAAAGATGCTGCTCCGCAATCCTCACAAATCAAATAGGATCGCTATAGTTGAGATTAAAGGACAACGAAAATGTGGGTAGAAAGCATAACGCTCTCGAACATTAAGTGCTTTCGAGAAGAAAAAATATTCTTTACTCATAAGCAAGCCACGGGTCAGAGAGCAAAACCTTATTCTTGGATTACTTTACTGGGTGAGAATGGAGTAGGAAAAAGTACGTTGCTGCAAGCACTTGCACTACTGTTAGCGGGTCCCGAAGCAGCGAAAGAACTTCTTCCTCGTCCTACTGGTTGGGTTCGCAACCCCTCTATTCCGGGAAAATTAAGTGCTGTTTTACACAAAGAAGAAACTGATGCAGGTAGTTTCGGGGAAGATAAAAGGAGGCATACATTTGCCTATTCTTACTTTGTAACAGGTGGAGTACCTGTCCAAGTAGGAAAAGAAAAGGAAACATACACTGAACCAGCACTCATTGAAGAACCCTCGAAAATCTTGAGTTGGTTGCGAACAAATGCTTTTGCTTCAGACAGTAAAGGGTGGTTTTCTGTCGGTTATGGAGCTTTTCGTCGATTAACTCGAGTGAGTCAAGTCTTGATACCTAGTTTAGAACCAGCAAAACGTTCTAGCAATTTCATTACTCAGTTTGATGAAGATAGTGCTTTAAGTTCTTTTGAAAGATGGATGGTCTATTTAGAATTTCGTATTGCTAAAAATCCAGAGGATGCTAAAGCGCGACGAATGCGAGAAGTAGGGGAAAAAGTTATTGAAAGTCTTCTTCCTGGAGATGCTCAAATCGCTGAAGTCACCATTGATGGTCTGATTCAATTCACAGTTAATGGTCAAAAGGTTTCAACTATTAATTTGTCTGATGGTTATCGTAGCGTCATAGCCCTAGCAGGAGATTTAATCTGGCGATTGCTTCAAGCTTTTCCAGATTTGGAAGATCCAACCCAAGCATCTGGTGTAGTTTTAATAGATGAGTTAGATATTCACTTACACCCATCATGGCAAAGACAAATTGCTGGTTGGTTGCGGCAGGTTTTTCCCTATCTTCAATTTATTGTTGCCACCCATAGTCCTTTAGTAGCCGCAGGAGGAGGAGACGATGCTTTAACTTTGCGCTTAGAATTGGTAAACGGTGAAATTGAGGTTAAACAAGTTCAAAATGTATCAGCTTACGATTCTGACTCTATTTTAAGAAGCTCTGCTTTTGGTTTAGAATCTACTTACTCCCCGGAAACTCAAGCGAAAATGAATCGTTATTACGAACTTAGGGATAAAAGAGACAACCTTTTAGAACAAGAATCTAAGGAGTACGAACATTTAAGGCAATTTATGAAAGCAGCACAACCTGTTGGCGGTCTTCCCGAACCAGGGAGTTTAGAAGCTCGAACTAGAGCTTTCTTGGAGGCAAATTTGCCTTGATACCCGTATCTAGACCAAAACAACCACCAACAGTTTTAAAACGAAATGCTGCGAAATGGTTAGCAAATTTGCAGGCAGCTATAGCTCATTTACAGACTGTTAAAGCTAATCCTACTGCTACAAGAGAAGAAATAGCTAAAGCTGAAAAAAATATTGAAAAGGCGAAGAATAAGTATAGACATAAGGAAATTAAAGACTTGTTGGAGCAAATGTTTTATGGGAAATGCGCTTACTGTGAAAGTAAAGTGACCACTACAGGATATGGGGATATCGAACACTTTTGCCCAAAAGTTAACCCAAGATGCATTCATTTGACGTTTGAGTGGAGTAATCTTTTACTTTCCTGTGAGAAATGTAATGATGCCAGTCACAAAGGTACACAATTTCCTCTGGATTCAAATGGCAAATCTATGTTAATAAATCCAACTGATAGTGTTACAGATATTAATAAACATCTTCATTTTTCTTGGGATAATGTAGATGGCGCAATAGTCATCGGTCTTGATACACGAGGAAAAGTGGTTGAGCAAGTTTTCGATCTAAACTCTATTCGTGGTACTAGAAAAGAACTCATAAAGCATCGAACTAAATACGTCCAACAAATACTAAGTATACTAACAATTGCTTTGCAAACTGGTAACTCTCAAGCAATAGCATTGCTTTTAGAGCATTGCCAGCCAAGCGCTGAATACAGTGCTTTTGCTCGTATTCACGTTCTCCCCATTCTTGCTCATCATTTTCAAGAACCAGATGCGATCGCACTTCTAAAAGAATTCAGCAAGCAAAGCTCAGAGTATGCAGCATTTGTTCGTGTTGACGAATTGCCTAGTATATGAAGACAGAAGTTTGGAGGCAGATAGCACAAAAGCTTTTATGTCTTGCAATTCTTATAAATTAGAGAAAAACAGCGCAATGACATAAAGTACTAAATTTAGTTACTAGAATTTATTGTTTTTTTGCTTTAAAGTACCAGTAAAGGTTAGCAACAGTTAAGTCCGGTAATTCTTGCCAATTAGAAGGAGCAAAACCTTTGTATTTAGTTGCTAACGCTTGTTGAGTTATATAAGTTTCGTACTCCTTCCGTGAATTAGGTAGAATCATAAATTTTAGTTGATCCCGTAGAGATAAATAATGTGATTTTTGCTTTAACCGATCGTAAAGTGAGATTTCTTCAGGTTCAGCTATCTGTATTGTGTTTTGATTATCTTCGTAAACCTCATCAAATTGATTATTTGACTTTGCTATCAATTGCCTTTCATCTGGAGATAAACTTTGTATCCAATCAACATGATGTTGCCAAGATTCTAATAAGATTAAATCACGATCGCAAATTTGAGCGATTTCCGGAAATAGAAAATCTAGTTCTTCTTCAGATTCACATTGCTCTACAACAGAGAGGCTATCTTGACGGATTTTCTCCTGAAGTTGGATGAGGCGATCGCTTACAGCAGTAGGCTGGTTCTGCAACTGATATGTTAAGATAATAGTCTGATCGATAGCCCAAGAACATTCAACTCTACGAAGATATCCAGCTGCACGCGTTTCAGATAACAAGTGCTGATTTCGATATTGTTCTAAAGCATCTGTTAATAAATGCCGTGCGGTTGCTAAATCAGTATTTCGGATACTCGCCTCTGTCTTTAAAGCAGTTTTAATTAAATTAAGTGCTGCCTGAAATTTCCCATATGCCTGAATCATAACTAAACGATGTTGCTCAAACTTAATATCTTGAGCAACTCTATCAATATGATTGATGATTTCTTTACCCCGATCGTCTAAAGCTTTTTTTAAATCAATAAATCCATGTTTAACTTCCAATTTCAATTGCTTTATATCTTCTCTTAATCTCAATATTTGGTGCAAGTTTACTGCTGACAGTGCCAATCCTGCTACAGCTCCTACACCAATCAAAGCTGTAGTTGCTTGCAAAACACTAATATTAGTGTTGATGGTAGTCAAGCTTGACTGAATTAAATCCAGTTTTTCATAAGTTTTTTGAAAACCTCTATGAACTTGAATCATCTGTGCGCTATCCATGATCAACTGTGGAAGAGCTAAAAATGGCTCAGTTATTACACCAACAGCATGACCAACAATATGACCTGTGTTTGCATCTCTAACCATACTCAGTGGAATCCCTGAGGATGATACAACTTGTTTAAGAGTACCATTAGCAAGACCAATCATATGTTCTGGGCGAAATACAAAAAACATAGTACTTAATTTGATTAGTATTTGAAAAATTATTGATTTCAATTGTATTAATTAAGAGCTACGAAAAGCATCGGAGATTACACGGATGAATGAATATTTAATGAGCTTTCAAAGGATTACTCAATCTATAGAGCCAGTTTTGAAGAATGAACAAAACTCACCAGAAACTAAGCAATCTGTAGCTCAGTTGAAACAATCTTTTACCCCCTGTTTTAAAGAAATTCAGCAATCAGCTACTCGACTCAAAACTTTGATGAAAGTATGTTTTGATGATTTGGCTCATACTGAGGACGTTTGGGATAGCAAGCAAAGAGTAGCTGAAATATCTACTTATGAAATATGGGGAAAAATAGGAGATGTAAGTGGGTGTAATATTAGAGTACGTCATTTAAGCAGACAATATAAATCTGAAGTGATTAACCAAGTTAAGAATGATTGGTACAAACGAGAATTGCTGATTAAAGACAAACATTTTTATGATAATAAGCAGAAATTCAAAAATGCGTTAAGTGTTTTTGAAAAGGATAGCTTTATTATAAGGTTACGTTGTGAATTACAAGCTCAGATAAAAGTATTACAAAGCGTTATTATCGATAGTATCAACTTACTCGTCGGGAGCGAACTTGAAACTCACATCCCATTTCTTCAAAGATGTATTGGACAATTAGATAAACAACAGGCAAAAGAACTGGTTACTCAGTTTAACTCAATTGCTTCAACAATAGCTAATCTAGTCGAAAGAGCATTTAGCGAACGCTTTTATATTCTCCCCGTAAATGTTAAATCTTTGGTTGATGCTTTGGACAATACCGCCGATACTTTAGCCAAGCAGGGTGTTTTAGGTATTAGTTGGGAGCAGTTTGATAAATGCTCGAAGGAAGTTTTGACAAAATTGGAAACAATTGTTACTACTATTTTTGATGAGTTTGTCAAATTAGTTGAACAAGCAGTTGAGCAAGGACTAACATTTTACAGTGATTTCCTCGATCGACAAGTCAGGTATCGTCAAGAAACAATAGAACAACGTGAAGCGGAAAAAGCTTGGATTGACGAGCAGTATCGGGAATTGATGCGAGTGCAGGATGGAATTGACGCAATTTTATTGGGTAGCACAAACTATACGTAGCAAGTGGGGTAATGGGTAGCATCAGAGGTGTTTTCTGGCATTTGGGGAAATGATGAAGTTGCAGACAAGTATTTCCGTAATTGTGAAATAAAAAGCCTGGTAATAGAAACCAGGCTACAAACTTTGAGTTCTAGCATAATAAGTACTTTTTCTTCCTCTAGTTTGTACAATTGCATTAAATTAAAACATATTTTTCTTCTTCCAAAAGTTGTGCTGACAAATATACTATCCGAACATTACTTTTACCTTTTACCATTATCATAGAGTAAGGATTATCGGAAAGATCGGAAATTAAACATACACACTTACAGATATCGCAAAAACTTTCCACTACTTCATTAATAGAAAATTTTGTTAAAGAATCATCTTTAATATAAATTGAAATCAATTGTTTAAAATCTCCATCAATATCTTGGACTTGGCATAATATCCGAATGCAATCTGAAATTGGATCGAAGGGCATTTCTTCTAATACAAAAACTTCAGACTGACTTAATCCATATATATGGGAGATAGCTGCACTTATTTCAGTAATCTCTAAGTAACGATTTACCAAGATGTCCTGACAATTCATTGTCCTAATCTCCAACGTTTTTTCCGGATGGAAATGTAGGTTTTCCATCACTTCTGTCCCAAAAAACATCGCCAACACCCTTGACAAATTTTATCTTGTTATCGAATGAAACAGCCCTGGGGGCTAGGGGGATCGAGTCTTATCTGAACCGTATTGACGCTTGTGTTTAATTTTACATCTCAGCTTTACACGAATTCTTTCAATGGGTAGACCAGCTTGATGATTTTCATGCTTCATAAGTTAGAGGGAAAGACAACTTAAGATTTCTAGGATGAAATCGCTAGTTGTTCCGATAAAGCAGCCAGTAACAACAGCAGAATTTTTTAGCTTGGCAACAGCTGCCACATTCCTACGGAGCACAATTTATGAAAGCAGTGGTTTTTCACGGTATTGGCGATATTCGTCTGGACGACGTACCCGAACCCAAAATTCAAGAACCAACCGACGCGATCATCCAGGTAACTGCTAGCGCAATTTGTGGTACCGATTTGCACATGATTCGGGGAACATTTCCGGGAATGAAACCAGGAACGATTCTGGGACACGAAGCTGTGGGTGTGGTGCAAGAAATTGGTTCCAATGTGCGAAATTTGAAGGTAGGAGACCGCGTTGTGGTTCCTTCCACCATTGCTTGTGGTTACTGCTCTTATTGTCGGTCTGGCTATCACTCCCAGTGTGACAATGCCAATCCCAACGGACCTCAAGCGGGAACAGCCTTCTTTGGCGGTCCCCAAGTCAGTGGTCCTTTCAACGGATTGCAAGCAGAGTATGCCCGCATTCCTTATGCCAACGTGGGGCTGGTGAAACTGCCCAAAGAAGTGGATGACGACCAGGCAATTTTAATATCAGATATTTTTCCGACCGCTTATTTTGGGGCAGAACTAGCAGAAATTGAACCGGGGGATACAGTTGCTATCTTTGGTTGCGGTCCGGTGGGTCAGTTTGCCATCGCCAGTGCTCAATTATTAGGTGCCGGACGGATTTTTGCCGTGGATACGATTCCCTCACGTTTGGAAATGGCGCGTTCCCAAGGAGCCGAGGTAATTGACTTCAACAAAGAAGACCCGATTGAGGTTATCCAAAGTTTAACAGGTGGAATTGGCGTAGACCGGGCGATCGATGCAGTCGGCGTGGATGCTGTAGCTCCTAACAGTGGTCCGGCGGCTTCAAAAGCACAGCAACAATCACAGCAATTCCAGCAAGAAGTTCAACAAATTGCCCCGCAAACCAACCCACAAAATGGTAACTGGCATCCAGGTAATGCACCCTCACAAGTGTTGGAATGGGCAGTACAGGCATTGGCAAAGGCAGGAACGCTTTCAATTATTGGTGTGTATCCGCTAACACACAAGTTTTTCCCCATCGGTATGGCGATGAATAGAAACCTGACTATCAAGATGGGCAACTGCAACCACCGCAAATACATTCCAACACTAGTGGATCTGGTGCGGGGTGGGGCGATAGATCCGGCTCAAATCTTAACCCAGGTGCAACCCCTAACCTCTGTAATTGATGCCTACAAAGCTTTCGATAGGCGGCAAGCAGGCTGGGTCAAAGTGGAGTTGGTACCAGGAGTGGAGTAGATAGTCTTCAAAGGATGGGCGTTATATTCACGGGACAACTTTGTGCGTTGATGGTGGATTGATGCAAAACATGGGTTAGGGTGCCTGAGGAGGTTACTTTGATGACCAACGTATTTGAACAAACTGGCAAATGAGGTAATTTATGACAACCACCGCAGCCGATGTCCTCATTAATGTACTTCATGACTGGGGCGTTGAAGTCATCTTTGGTTTACCGGGTGATGGCATCAATGGCATTATGGAAGCACTACGCAATCGTCAAGAGCAGATTCGTTTTATTCAGGTGCGTCATGAGGAAGCTGCAGCGTTCATGGCTTGTGCCTATGCTAAATATACAGGTAAACTGGGCGTTTGTCTTGCAACTTCTGGTCCCGGTGGCATCCATCTCCTGAATGGTTTGTATGACGCGAAGCTAGATGGTCAACCTGTTTTAGCAATCACGGGACATCACTATCACGACCTCATCAACACACACTCCCAACAAGATGTGGACTTGGATAAGGTTTTCATGGATGTTGCCGTATACAATGCCCGTGTTATGGGTCCGACACACGTTGAAAATGTCGCCAATTTAGCTTGCCGTGCTGCCCTCAATTATCGGAGTGTGGCTCACATCAATTTCCCGTTGGATTTCCAATCCCAAAGTGTTGAGAAAAAAGGTTCAATGCGTAACCTGCCCCATCACGTATCGAATGTAAAAGCCCGCAGTGTTTTATTACCTAGCAATGAAGATTTACAGCGAGCAGCAGATGTTTTAAACGCAGGTAAAAAGATAGCAATTCTGGCAGGACGTGGGGCATTGGAAGCTACAGATGAACTGGAGCAAATAGCCGAGAAGCTGGGAGCGCCAATTATCAAAGCTCTGCTTGGTAAGGCAGCGGTTCCTGATGACAGTCCCTACACAACAGGGACAATAGGTGTACTTGGTACAAAGCCATCTCAAGAAGCGTTGGAGACCTGCGATACTCTGTTGATTGTCGGTAGCACCTTCCCCTATATTGAGTACTACCCCAAACCCGGACAGGCGAGAGGCGTGCAGATTGACATCGATCCATTTCGGATTGGCTTACGCTATCCTGTAGAGGTCGGTTTGGTGGGGGATAGCTCTGTTGCTTTGCAAAAACTGTTGCCACTGCTGAAACGCAATGAAGACCGGGGCTTTCTAGAACAGGCGCAGTCTGGTATGAATGAGTGGCGGCAAACAATGCGGGAACGCGGCACCAAGCAGGATAAACCGATGAAGCCACAAGTGGTGGCGTATGAGTTGGGTCAACGGTTATCCGATACGGCCATTGTGTCTGCTGATTCAGGCACCAACACAACTTGGTGGGCACGTCAAATTCCAGTCAAGCGGGGACAGATGCATTCTGTATCGGGCACTCTCGCTTCGATGGGGTGTGGATTACCTTATGCGATCGCTGCTGCCATTGCTTATCCCAATCAGGAATCTATCGCCTTTGTTGGCGATGGTGGTTTCTCAATGCTCATGGCAGAGTTTGTTACTTGCGTTAAATATCAACTTCCCGTCAAGGTAGTGATTGTCAAGAATGGCACATTGGGGCAAATTAAGTGGGAGCAGATGATGCACCTGGGCAATCCCGAATTTGGTTGCGAACTTCAGCCGATTGACTTTGCTGCTTTTGCGAAAGCTTGTGGTGGAACTGGTTTTACCATAGATAACCCAGCCCACTGCGGTGCAATCCTTGACTCTGCACTTGCTACATCGGGTCCAGTTATTGTTGAAGCAGTCGTCGATCCACTAGAACCACAAGTTCCACCACTTGTCAAGTCAGAAGAAGTTGCCATGCTGTCTCAAGCACTGAAACGAGGTGAACCCAATCGTGAGGAACTTGCTGCTAATATCGTCAGTGTCTCAAACATAGAGCAGGTACGAGAATTGATTTAACATCTTTCCCGTGCTACCCAATACTACTTGTTTGAAAGGCGGCACCCAGATTTGAACTGGGGAATGGAGGTTTTGCAGACCGTAACAAGATTTTAAAACCCTTTATTTACAAGACATTCCATTTACAAATTGAATATCGTAACTAAATTTGTGACTAAATAAAAAAATGGGTGTAGGGGAGCCAGTTCTGCAGAGGAGCCCAGCCAAAAAGTTTTTTGAATTTAGGTGTACTAACATAATATTACACTGTGCGAATGCTGGATTTAGCTCTCAGTTCTTAAAGTTGGATTATTTGAGTTAAAACTCTTATTTTACCAAGAGAATGGGTCTAAAGCCTCGCCCTTCTAGGGCGACTTTATTTGTGTTATAATATTTTGCGTAGAAGTTTTCCACGGAAAATGATTGTTTTAGAATTCAAAGCCAAAGGGAAAACGACTCAATATACTGCCATTGATGAGGCGATTAGGACGGCTCAATTTGTTCGCAATAAGAGTATCCGTTTTTGGATGGATAATCGAGGCGTGGGACAAAAAGAAATGTATCGCCTTAGTAAGTCATTGAGAAGAGAATTCCTATTTGTAAAAGCTCTGAATTCTAGTGCTTGCCAAGCTTCTATTGAACGGGCTTATAGTTCTATTGCTCGTTTTTACGACAACTGCAAAAAGTCTGTTCCGGGTAAAAAGGGATATCCAAAGTTCAAGAAAAATTCTCGCTCAGTGGAGTATAAAACCTCTGGGTGGTCACTTTCCGAGACCAGGAAACAAATAACCTTCACCGACAAAAAAGGTATTGGTACGCTCAAGCTGAAAGGAACATGGGATTTAAACTTCTACCAATTAGAACAGGTAAAACGAGTTAGATTAGTTCGTCGTGCTGATGGGTATTATGTTCAATTTCTGATTAGTGTAGACAACAAATTAGAAACACAACCCACAGGGAAAACCATTGGTTTGGATGTAGGACTTAAAGAATTCTATACCGACAGCAATGGACATAGTGAACCTAACCCAAGGTTTTATCGCACAGGAGAGAAACGTCTAAAATTTAGACAAAAGCGCGTTTCTCGTAAAAAGAAAGGCTCTGCCAACCGTAAGAAAGCTATTAATAAATTAGGGCGAGTACACCTCAAAATAAGTAGGCAACGTGAAGAACACGCCAAGAGACTGGCGCGTTGCGTAATCCAATCTCACGACTTGGTATCCTATGAAGATTTGAGGATTAAAAATTTAGTGAAAAATCACTGTCTCGCTAAATCTATTAATGATGCTGGTTGGTATAAATTCAGAAAATGGTTGGAGTATTTTGGGGTGAAGTTTGGCAGGATAACTGTTGCGGTTAACCCCGCCTACACTTCTCAAGAATGCTTCAGTTGTGGCGCAATAGTCAAAAAATCTTTATCTACAAGAACCCATGTTTGCGAATGCGGCTTTGTAATAGATAGAGACTCGAATGCCGCTATCAATATTCTGAAATTAGCCTTGAGTACCGTAGGGCATACGGGAACTTGGATCTACTATCCGAACGCTTCAGGAGATTCGACCTCTACTCATACTGGAGAAATCCTGTATCAGCAAGTTGGGTCTGTGATTGAAGAATCTTCGCCCTTATAGGGCGGAGAGTGTCAAACAGGGTTTCAGCACAAAGATGAATGCTCAAGACGAAGATTAGGCGTTCCTATAGGGGCGACTTCCGCATCGCTAACCCAAAAACGATTTTTCTCTCATGGTTTTTGATTTAATTTTCATCCTATGGGTAGATTGACAAATTGGTGAAAGATTTAAGTTGTGACGAATGGTTACCGATCGCCTGAATTGTGTTACCTAGCAACCTTATCCGTAGCGCTTACCATAGTCAGGTGGAGATACCAGGGTGAATACAAGCATTGCTTAATAGCTTAATATATACTTAAATCTATGTGATAAAGCGAGCAACTTTTTAGAGGGGGGTAGGGTGTGGGGTTTTGCTCACCCACGACTTAACTCATGGGATTGGAATAACGATGCAGTGTTTCTCTCGCGGCGCGTCTCGAAACACAAATTTTTTTCTTGATGTGCTGCCACCCCTCAAGGATTCCTCCTCCAATGCTCCCTACACCCTACCACGCCAAGTGACTGCAGTTACTTTAAGCCTAGGAACCCCTCCATCGAACTGGCTCCCCAACGCCCAACACCCTAGTTTTGGTAGAAAAACAACAAGCTGAGGAAATTATGTTCTATGAATACAGCACAAAAAATTTATGAACTTGTGAAGGCGATGCCAGAAGAGCAGGCTAATGAGGTGCTTGATTTTGTAGAGTTTATCAGACACAAAGCCACTCTCAAGCTTGGGTCAGAGCAATTATCAAAGATTCCTAAAGGAACGTTAACAGGATTACGAGGAATTGCTAAACGGGCTGGTTCGACACCAACTGATACAGAAGTCCAGGAAGAGTATACAGATTATTTGATACAGAAATATCAGTAATGAAAGTTTTAATCGACACTAATATTGTCCTGGATCTGCTGCTAGAACGAGAGCCATTTATAGAGGATGCTATAGCGTTATTTGAAATGGTTGAAATGAGCCGAATTCAAGGATATATTGCCGCAACAACAGTGACAAATGTTTTTTATATTGTCAAAAAGGCTCAAGGTCGAGATACAGCACTCTCGTCAGTTTCGCTTATATTAACAGGTTTGGAGCTTTGTTGCGTTGATCGCATAACGATTGAACAGGCTTTAATCAGTAATTTGAAGGATTTTGAAGATGGCGTTCAGTTTGCCTGTGCAACTCTCAATCAACTAGATGCGATTGTGACTCGTGATATTTCAGATTTTTTTGGGGTGAGCTTACCCGTACTATCTATTAAACAAATCCTTTCACAAGTGTTTCATTGAAGCAATACTAGAAGGAAGTATCTCAAGAGCCTGCTCTGGGGGGGTTAACCAGTAGCGATTCTGGTGAGGTTTAAGTTCTGCTTGTTCTAATAATCTTCCAACATGGCGAACAGATATGCTTTTAATGATGCCTTGTTTGATGATTTCATCTGCCAGTTCTCTTGGTGTCCAATGACTTATTGGTCGTCCGTAGTCTTCTCTTGTGTCCTAGAGTGTCATTTTCTGGAAGTTGTTGGCAAGTCTTGTCAAGTGAAGACAATAGGGAGAAAGCCTCTAGAACTGGGTTCTAGAGGTTTTTCGAGTTATTTTTACTGAAAAGGCGGCACCCAGATTTGAACTGGGGAATGGAGGTTTTGCAGACCTCTGCCTTACCACTTGGCTATGCCGCCATAATTTACTTCTACTTTTGTAGCTTTACTTGTTTTGTCTAAATTTAAGTTTAGATATTAACTTATATTTAAAACTACTTTTCTAGTCTAGCATATGCTTTTCTTTTAGCCAACCCCAAAAATTCAAACTTGACAGCTTAACAGCCCCCTTATCATGGGGCAGAAACTACCCTGGTTTTTATTGCTACTTCTCTGTTACTGTTTGGTACGGGATGGAGTACTTAAACTAACCATTAAAAAGCAAATCAAAGCTTGTGATGTAAGGTTTATCCCTTTTTAACTCCTATTTTCTTTTCTAACTTAACCTCTTGTTTGCTTTCTTATTTACCCATTCTGTCACTTTTTTGTAGAAAGCATCCTCCAGGAATAGCGCTTCTTTGAGGTTAGTGACGGACCTTTCTTGACTAAATAGAAGTGCGGGTGGATGTGGTAATGGATGTGGGTAGGAACTATCGTGTTCTTCTTTTCCAAAATATGCGTCAAAGCAAAGGACTGCTTTTTCTTCGTGTAAAGTGAGAGTGGCGCAAGTGCTCAAGGTTTCACCAAGCCACTCCGTCATACCCCACTCCCTCTGCCATTGATATGTTATTCCCGGTTCCGTAGACTCTACGATCGCGAGCGTTGCTTCTCGACTTCTAGCGTACTCAATTAACAAAATGAGAGACTGTGCTGATATCATTTTTAACTGCGTCTTAAGTGCAATCAGCATAGTAGCATTAGCTAGCTAAGAGTCAACAGTCAACTATTAACAGCACGCAATTTTAAATTGAATAATACAGTGGGAAAGACTTTGCGTCCTTTGGTTTGACATAAACTTTTTGTTGTGGCTCTAACTTTAACTCGTCATAGCGTTCCCGTGTTAAATGGGCTGTCACTACCTGACCGTCATCTAAAGTCAACTCTGCTTGCACTTCCCAACCCAAATGTATCAACCGAGTCACCCTAGCAGGAGCTGTAGCACCATTGGGGCTGGTTTCCACAATGACATCTTGCGGACGCAAAAACACTTCTGGATGGGTAGCATCAAATCCATTACTCTGGAAAATCCCAGATGTACTCGGTAATACGTTTACAGGTCCGATAAAACTCATCACAAACGCTGTTGCTGGATGGTCGTATATTTCTGCTGGTGTCCCTATCTGTTCTACTCGCCCTTTATTCATAACCACGACTTCATCTGAGACTTCCATCGCTTCTTCTTGGTCGTGGGTTACAAAAACAGTAGTTACATGCACTTCATCATGCAAGCGGCGCAACCAAGCTCGCAAGTCCTTCCGAACTTTTGCATCAAGTGCGCCAAAGGGTTCATCTAAAAGTAAAACCTCTGGTTCTACTGCTAGCGCCCTCGCTAGTGCTACCCTTTGGCGTTGACCCCCGGATAGTTGTGAGGGATAACGGTTCCCCAGCCCACTCAGCTGCACTAAATCTAATAATTCTTCAACCCGTTCTTTGATTTTTGCTTTTGTTGCTTTACGAATTTCTAAACCAAAGGCAATGTTTTGCCTAACTGTCATGTGCTTAAATAAAGCGTAATGCTGGAATACAAACCCTATCTTCCGTTGTTGTACGCTTTGGTATGTAGCATCTTTACCCGTCAGCAAAATTTTACCGCTGTCTGGCAATTCCAAACCCGCAATTAAACGCAGCAGTGTGGACTTACCCGAACCTGATGGTCCAAGCAGTGCTACCAGAGAACCACTCTTAACTTCCAGACTGACTCGATCTACTGCTTTAAAATTGCCAAACTCTTTAGATACGTTCTCAACAACTATGCCCACTGTGACTGCACCTCGGAAACCAATCTACGGGTTTTTGATTAAGATTAGCGTATATCGGAGTATACCATAATTCAGCAGCAAGCAGTAACAAGCGAGCTGCAATCGCACCACTCAACTCCCACAGCTACCACAATCTAAGGAGCCGCAATCTGCAGCACCGCAATCTAAGGAGCCACAGTCTGCACCACTGCAATCCAAACCACTACAATCAATTGTTGCTAAATCGGCAAACCCTTCGATACAATCACAACCTCCATCACAATCGCTGCTCGTGCAGTCCGATTGGCCGGCTTTATCTTTAGTACAATTGTTTTTCCTACGCTTTTTACCTGGTGTTTCTTCTGTCGATTCCTCACCATCAATTTGCGCCCGCAAAATTCCATTGGCTTGGGAACAGGCTTGAAATCGGATTCGAGATTTGGCGATCGCATCGCGCAAACCTTCTTGAGTAATGACTCGTTTGACGTACTGCGAACAAGATTCTCCACCATACAGAATTCGATGAGCACAACTAAATCCTTTGTAAGGAGAAATATGTTTTTGATACTGAGTAATTGCTGCAACACTAATTTTTCTGCTGATTGAGCCGAACACTGAGACCTGCATAAATTGGGTAATAAACCATAGATGTTTCCTAATTCACTATTCCCAATCCCCAAACCCCAATTCCCAATTCACAATTTGGAGAAATATTAAGGAATGTTGCATTTGTTTCAGAGATTGAGAGGAAAGCGCAAAATCAATCAAAAGACCGTGATACCATGCTTTCGGTAAATGAAAAGATTGGGAGAAGACCTTTGACACTACGGGTTGCTGTTGTTGGGTCAGGTCCAGCAGGTTCATCAGCTGCAGAAACATTAGCGAAAGCTGGAATTGAAACCTACCTATTTGAACGCAAGCTGGATAATGCCAAGCCTTGTGGCGGTGCAATTCCCCTATGTATGGTGAGTGAATTCGACCTGCCCCAAAATATTATTGACCGTCGCGTGCGGAAAATGAAGATGATATCGCCTTCCAATCGTGAGGTGGATATCAATCTGGAAAAAGAAGAAGAATATATTGGAATGTGTCGTCGCGAAGTGCTAGATGGTTATCTACGCGATCGCGCCGCCAAACTGGGCGCAAATTTAATTAATGCCACCGTTCATAAACTCGATATTCCAGCAAACAGTACCGATCCCTATACCATCCATTACGTAGAACACACAGAAGGTAGTGTTCAAGGAATTGCCAAAACCCTAAAAGTCGATGTGATTGTTGGGGCTGATGGTGCTAACTCCCGCATTGCCAAAGAAATGGATGCAGGAGACTACAATTACGCGATCGCTTTCCAAGAGCGCATTCGCCTTCCTCAAGATCGCATGATCTACTACGAGGATCTCGCCGAGATGTACGTTGGTGATGATGTGTCTCCTGACTTTTATGCTTGGGTGTTCCCCAAATACGACCACGTGGCTGTAGGTACTGGTACAATGCACGTGAATAAAGCGAGTATCAAGCAACTACAAGCTGGAATTCGCGCTCGTGCTGCCAGAAAACTCGCAGGTGGCAAAATTATTAAGGTGGAAGCACACCCCATTCCCGAACATCCCCGCCCCCGTCGGGTTGTAGGAAGAATTGCTTTAGTAGGTGATGCTGCAGGCTATGTGACTAAATCTTCTGGAGAAGGCATTTACTTTGCAGCTAAGTCGGGACGGATGTGCGCTGAAACAATTGTCGAAATGTCCAACGCCGGTAGTCGCATTCCTACAGAAGCTGACCTAAAAGTCTATATAAAACGTTGGGATAGGAAGTACGGGCTAACTTACAAGGTCTTAGATCTCCTACAGACCGTATTTTACCGTTCTGATGCCACACGTGAAGCTTTTGTGGAAATGTGTGACGATATCGATGTCCAAAGGCTAACCTTTGACAGCTATCTGTACAAGACAGTTGTACCAGCTAATCCTTTCACTCAGCTAAAAATTACTGCTAAGACCATTGGTAGTTTACTTCGCGGTAATGCTCTAGCTCCTTAACAAAGCAATGGGGAACAAGCAAGAGGCAATAGGGAACAATTTTGCCAGTTCTCTATTGTCTCTTGGTTTATTAAGGTTATGTAAAGTATATTTTATTTCTCACAGAATATATCATTTTATTTTTTTTAATAGCAAAAAAATATACTCGTTACACCTAGTGAGCTAATAATAGATACAACAGAATAAAAACCTCTTAAAAAGCTGATACAACAAGTAATATTTACCCGTTAGAGAAAATAATTTTGCTAAGACTTGGCAAAGTTAATATAAAGATTTTGTGAAAAATATATAAATTTCTTGTCACTTTTTCCGTAAATTTACTAAGGTGGACGGGATGCTTACTTGAAACCAGCTCCTAGGTAGGAGTAAGGCTTAACCATGAAACTCAGTTCAGTACTTACTACTGCTGTGTCTACTTTGACTGTGGGTGTTGTCACAGTCCTTGGTTTCTCCAGTCAGGCTCTAGGTCTAACTTTTTTCGGTGACTCAAGAGCAACTTGGGGAGAACCCATTATTTATCCAGGGAGCGTAAATACCAATCCACGCTACACAGGTGTGGGAACCAATACTTTTACATGGGGGGATGGTCAACCAAAGGACCCAATCTACGGCACACCTGCAAATGAACTGACCCTGAAGGGCAATTCATTTCAAGCACAGGAAAACTCTGTGTTTAAGATAGGTGATTTAACCTACTTTAATGGCACAGTTCCGCAAGGCACTAATGTGGACTCTGTATCATTAAGTCTCAACCTATCTTTCTCCGAACCATTCCAATTCTCTGAGGTCTTCCAATACGAGTTGGAGTTAGAAAACACAACTAATGAGGGCGATCGAGAGAAAGACGCGGATTCTGTCGTTGTTAAAAACACTTTTAGCGATCGCAGTTTCAGTTTTGGAGGGAATGACTACCTTTTGGAACTCATTGGCTTTAGCCAAGATGGTGGTAACACCACCGTGAAAAAGTTTCGCGTCTATGAAGATGACGAAATTACAGCAGGTATTTACGCCCGTATTACTCGGATTACACCACCGAAGACAGTCCCCGAACCTGCGAGCCTTGCTGGTTTATCAGTACTAAGCATCTACCTTTTATCCCGCAAGAATAAAATCTTAAGGAATAAAAACAAATAACTTCAGGGGATAGTTAGTAGTTTTGTAATAAAAGTTACCAATCTACTAAGATTTTTTAGTAGAGACGCGCTATAGCACGTCTCTACACAGACGAAATATCAAGTTTTACTGGAATACTTGGTGCTCTCATACAGAAACCGCGCCCTCGCTTGTTACGTTCAAAACGCAATAGGTGAAGACGCTGGTTGCTTGGTTACTGGTTAGGTAATCGCTGAAGATCAATCAACACCGGATGCCGTGGAAGCACTTTCTGTTGATTGGGGGGCGCTTGGTAGTTCCAAGCAGTAACCTGCGCCATACACGGTTTTGATATAACGGGGATGACGGGGATCTGGTTCTAACTTAGTTCTCAGGTGACGGATATGTACGCGAATGGTTTCAATATCATCATCCGGGTCATAACCCCAAACTTCTCTAAGAATTTCGCTGGGGGAAACTGTCTGACCGTGGCGTTGAAGGAGACAGTGCAGTAGCTCAAACTCTAGGTGAGTTAATTTGACCGTTTGACCAAACCAAATCGCCTCAAAACGCTCTGGAACTAAGGTTAGAGGTCCGTAATTCAAAATTTCACTGTGCTTGGCGGCTTGAGGAATCCGGTCAGTACGCCGCAATAACGCTCGCACCCGTGCCAGCATTTCTTCGACTTCAAAGGGCTTGGTCAGGTAATCATCTGCGCCAGCATTAAAACCTTCCACCTTATCCTGTGTTTGGCTCAAAGCCGTCAGCATCAGCACGGGAATTTCAGCAGTGCGCTCATCCCGACGCAGGCGCTGGCAAACAGTAAATCCATCTACCCTTGGCAACATGAGATCCAGCATGATCAAGTCTGGTTGTAGCTGGAGAGCTAGTGCTTGACCTTTGATGCCGTCCTCGGCTTGGCTAACGTCGTAACCAGCCATCTCTAGGTTGACGGCTACGAGTTCTGAAATTGCAGGGTCGTCGTCTATGACAAGAATCCTCGGCATTATTAAAAAATTATTACTACTTATTAAGGATAAATAAGAACCTTTGGTAGATACAAAGATTGCTTTCCTGATTATAAAAAATAATTTAAATCTAACATAAAGATTAAAATTAAAGGATTGTAAAACCAAAACTAAACTATACTATATTGGCTATATCATGTGTTATCCCTCTTACAGTCCCTCATGGTTTTTGCAAAACGGTTTGGTGATGACTGTCTATACCGCTTTGCGGGGTCAGCGTTATTGGGAAGGCACGATCCAAGACCCGGAGCCGCTTTATCAAGAAGTCATTTTTACTGGGGCCCAAGAAGTACCAATTTTCGGTAAAATAGCCATTCCCAAAAATCCTCGTGGCACGATTGTTGGTACTTATGGCATTACAGGCGATTTGGACAATCAATGGTATCTCAAGATTTTAGGGCGTAAAGCATATGCTCAAGGGTATGCTGTGGTGTTGTTTGATTGGCGTGCTCATGGCAAAACAGCAGAATTGTCTCCAACGCTAACGAGTGATGGATTGTACGAAGGAGAAGATTTTACCCGCATTGCTGCCACCGCCAAACAGATGGGATGTCCCGGACAATTTTGGTTTACCGGGTACTCTTTAGGCGGGCAGTTGGCTCTGTGGGCTGTGAAAGCCTCTGTGGAACTTACCAAAGAAAATCGGAATTTGGGGCTGCAAGAGAGCGATATTGGTGGTGCAGCCGTCATTTGTCCGAGTTTGGACTCAAGGCGATCGCTCGCTTATCTGGTCAAACATCCTTTGGGGAGATATCTCGAGCAAGCGATCGCACGGGGATTAGAAAAACTTGCCTGGAAGATTCATGAAGCT
Source organism: Tolypothrix bouteillei VB521301 (assembly GCF_000760695.4). Classification (GTDB taxonomy): domain Bacteria; phylum Cyanobacteriota; class Cyanobacteriia; order Cyanobacteriales; family Nostocaceae; genus Scytonema; species Scytonema bouteillei_A. The sequence goes on from NZ_JHEG04000002.1 coordinate 165,045, forward strand.
CATCCTGGAACTCTTGACCCTGAGGCGATTAAGCGGGCTAACAGCATATGGGGCTTTGATGAGGAGCTAGTCATTCAGCGACTGGGCTTTCCCACAGTGGAAGCTTATTACGATGCTAGCAGTGCTCTGCCAATCCTACCACATCTTACCAAACCCACGCTAATCATTTACGCTGAAGACGATCCCTTCTTTGAACCTGCGATAATACCCGAATTACAAGCAATTTGCAAGAGTAACAAGGCATTGGAGTTGCTACTAACCCGTTATGGCGGTCATGTAGGTTACATCAGTAGCAAAGATTGCCAGAGTCAGGCAGGCGATCCAGATCCTTGGTGGGCATGGAATCGAACTTTACAGTGGTTAAATAAGAAAAACTGTCCTCAGCTAGCAGAAAATTTTTCTTGACGCTCAATAGTCTAAACTGAATGGCTCCACATGAATTAACCCCGCCCATGCTGAGAAGGTGACGAGCGCCTGTATAGTCGAGGCAGTGCGTTGCGGTGAATCCTGCCCTGGAGGCGGGTTTCCCGCGCCCTGGGGACTGGTGAACCCGAAGGGGGGTTCCCCCCGTTGTAGCACCTGCCGTGCGATTTCAATCGCAAACGTGTTTTTGCCAAATTGGGATGCTTCCATAACGTAGGGGATATGCTTGACAATTGCGTTTGCTAAACGTATTCTCACCGTACCCCATCAAATTTAGTATCGCTGGTGATATTCCAATCTTGAATATATGCTCCACTGAGAGTAGCACCTGTAAAATTGGTTCCGTCTAACTGCGCTTGTACCAGTTTTGCCTCAGATAAGTCAGTATCTTGCAAGTTAGCTAAGCTTAAGTCTGTGCCAATAAAACTAGCATCTGCTAAATTAGCTCCTTGTAAGTTAATCTCTCGCAAGTTTTGGCGGTCAAATTTTTCATCCTGTCTCTTCTGGAGACATCCCCGCGAGTTATCCCGCATTCAAAACTACTTCAACAACCGAAACGTTAGACTTATGCGTCCAAGTGCTTCTGGTTGTTTAAGAATTCCGTGTTTCCAGTATCGCTGCGTTTCTTGAGGCATAAAAATTAAAGAACCACTTTTGAGTAAGTAGTTATGTTCATTGCTTTTGTCTTGTTTATTTTGAAATGTAATTATTCTTTCAGCCCCTAAAGAAATAATTGAAATACCAGTAGCCTCAATAAGTTCATCAAGTGAGTCAGAATGAAATCCCATTACTGAGTCACCGTTTGGGTAATAATTTGCCAAACAGTTATTAGGACGAAAACCAAAACGTTTTTCAAGCCTATCAATAACAGGAACTAATTCATCTAGCATTTGGCATGATTCATAACTGATGTTAGAGTAATTATATGGTGAGCCAAAACTAGCTGTTTTTCTTACATATATACGTTCATCCCATCTAATCTTAGATACAAGAGTATCAAATAACAAATGACTGTTAGGCAAAAATAATTCGCTAATGAGTAATTCGGGTTTATTCATTATTTACTGACAGAATAAAAAATTTATTAAAGTTGATATTTTTTACTATAAAACTGGTTATTAACTTGTAGTAACTTGCAAAGCAAAACTTTGTTTACATAGCATCAAGCTTCCAATATAATGCTTTTATAATGCTTTAACCTGAAAATTGGCATAGACATAATTTTATTCTAATCTTTTAAATCATTAACATTATGTAATATTTGACGCATTGTTGTGTTCATATCGAATCGGAGAGCGAGTCCGAGCATTAAGATTATTACGTTCGGTAACCTTGCTGAATATTGTTAATGTGGGCTTGAGGTTTACAGTCTAACCTCCTTTTCGTATCATCAATAATACTTCCAGCGGTGTTTGGGAAGCGAAAAAGCCTAAAAGCCCTGAAGAAAGGTAAACAAGCAGGTACGATTTGTACGGGCAATACCCACCCTACTACCGCATCCACCTGAAACTGTTTGGTTGAGGCTGCAGAGGGGCAGGGGGGAAAGAATCACAGACTCATTAACCGATTAATTTCTACCCAATAAATTAACCTAGTGGTTCACCACATTGAATTTGAGGGTTGATTGAAAAACCGCAGAGGCGCAGAGGGCGCAGAGGAAGAGAAAAAGAGGATGAGCTTGAACATCGTTTTACCCATTAAAACTTATGTGGTGAACTACTAGTGGTCTATCGCATTAATTTTGATAAGCTGCCACCTAGTTCCCAGGCTGAGCCTGGGAATGCTGTCTTTGGAGGCTCCGCCTCCCGAAAGCGAGGCTCTGCCTCGCTGTATGCATTCCCAGGTAGAACCGCCGGATCGAGATAAAAACGTTTCACTCCTCAAAACTTTTGCGATAGACCACTAGATGCGCTACTACCTACAGTTCAAACATCAAATAGGAGTGCTATATATAACAGAACATTAAATTCAGTAGACAATATTATACTCTATAGAATTTAATGGGTATTGCAATAATTTAAACTAGTTTTAAGTTATTGCAGGAAAGGTTAAGCTTTCAGCAAAAGTAAAGATGTTATGTCTTTGCGAACAAAAATCTCGTTCAAGACTATAGCATTAACATCCTAGAAGAAATACCTAGGAGTCTCATTTAAATTTTGCAAAGACAAGCTAGTGACAATGTTGCCAACTAAGCTTTTGTTTTTACTAAATCCGGCAAAATTTAGGTGGAGTCCGATAAGTTTTTCAAGAACTAAGAGAAAAATACCATAGAAATTATGACAAAACGTTCTGCCAGACAAGTAGGGGATAGGAAAGATCCTTGAAACACTTAAGATTGAAGTAGCCTAAAATCTTCGGGGGGGTATAAACTGAGATGTTCGTCGGGGTCGTAAACTCTTCATGCTTTCGGAAGAAGGTATTGGAAGGGGAGGAAGGCTTTCAGCCGTTGCCCAGTCATATAATTTACTTTGAGATATTATGAGATTCAGGCACGGACTCTTTCGCTTAAGAACACTTAAATTCTGCGGAATTCCTCGATAAAGTCTATTTTCAATTCACTTTGTTGTGGCGTGGCGGCGTCGTCATTCTTTATGGTAATCCTTATTAGGGGAGCGACTACCTTAAAAAGTCGTAAGTGCGGAGAATCAATCTGTCAGTCATTTCTATGGTGACATAGAGACGATCGGTGAGTTTAGCTGAAGTCTTTATTGAAGATTTCAGGGAGGTTTTAGTAACTCAGAGAGCCACTTTCAAAGAGAGATGTTTTGTCGGATGTTAGTTATTTTTACTAGTTTTCGTACAATTTGGAGAAAAGAAAGCAGGCAATTGAGTCAAGATAAGTCCTCTGGATCTTCAAGTTTTTAAGCGATTTGGTAAGAATCTCTAGGGAGCATCTTGGTGGCAAAGTCTCCTCGGTTTAGACTGTTAAGCCTTGCAGTCCTGTAGTAGTAATACGACGGAGTATCTTATATCCGGATATAAAGCAATACCTTTCCTTTTCATTGATGATTAATTATTAAGAATAAAATTAAGTATGGTTCAAAGTACATTTACCAAACAAAAACGGGAACTGGCTAAAGCTATCTTATGGATTGAAAAAATTAGAGCGCAAGAAGTACGGGTTCGCAATTACAACGCTCAAGACGAACTTCAGAATGAAATAAGAGAGACTTATGTAGACTATTCTCCTGAAGAGATTAGTCTTCATGTTTTAGAAATTGTTAGGGATGTCGTCAGCCAGCACGGTTCCCGTCAAAAGGCAAATTCTAGTAATACAGGAAATTTTGAATGGTATGGAATTTCTATAGAACTTACCGTACCGCAATTACGCGCCCTGCAAAGCGCTCATGCGGTTCTTAAGGAATTAGTCCGCAAACTTCCCCGACGGAATCCCAAACTTATTTACAATACCACCATCGATGGTCGTCCTGCCCTTGCTCATCCAAAACAAAAACATGAAGAAGTAGAAACTCGATACGTTCCTTATGAAGAAGATTCAAGTACTAGAGTGCGAACTTACGAAGAACGCTATAAAGTTATTACCCACTATACTCAAAAAGTAGAAGTTGATTACGGTGTTGAGATTAAACTTCTCAATGAATTAGGTGAAATGATAGATGATTTGGGAACCGCTATTCAAGTAGCTATTGATGAAGCAAATACTAAAGGGAGAGAAAACGATCCGGTCGTTGATGATGTTATTAACAGAATCAGCCAAATAATTATGGCTAAGTTACCATCAACTGAAGAGAGCTGATGGCTAATGGCTAATGGCTAATGGCTAATGGCTAATGGCTAATGGCTAATGGCTAATGGCTAATGGCTAATAGCTAATGGCTAATGGCTAATGGCTATTCGCAAAAGATTATTTGGAATGGCTTATGTCTGAGTTGATTCAATTATCGCTAGCAGGTAAGGGTCGTTTGGTTATTCTAACCCCTCAAACTGTTCGTACCGCTTTTTTTCAATTGACTGAAGTTAACTCAAAATATACAGGTCGTCACAAATTTCCGCTCAACCGTCCTCTTCAGCGATCGCTTAAATTATGGAAATTTAAAAATAAAAAGGAGGGAACTGTCTTGAGAAAAGCTTCTCTTCCATCTTGGGCGGAAAACATTGGGTGGCGGAAAACTGAAGCGACTTTACTTGATGCTTTATATCGAGCCGATCTAGATCGAGATCGGCTCTCACATTTACATAAGAAAGATATTGAGTATATTGAAAGGGAAATCAATAAACAAATAATTTGGAATAATCTTGCTTTAGTCCGGGAGGAAGGGCGATTATTAGAAGGTTATGGACTTTGTGAAAAGGTTGGACAAAATCGAGAAAAAGTTAAATATATTCGACGCTATGGGATGATTTTTATCCTAGAGCCAATGATGCGTCAAGCTGTTCTGGAAACACAGAATTTAGATTTATTTATTCAGGATGATAATTTTGACTTTCATCTCACTCGCTATCGTGGAGTACTTTTATCTTCTTCACGCTCGCGCATTCAGTTGTTGTTCCAACATCGCTTAGATTTTTCCATAACTTGGACTTGTACCCTCGATCGCTTTCAGCCCCGTCAAATTTTCCGAATCAAAAGAATTTATCCCTGTGATGGCTTTCGTATTTTAACAGTGACCGATGACTAGTGATGCCAATTCTCTATAACAATGAGCTTAATCTAATTTGATGAACTTTTGTGGAGTATTGCAGACATTCGCTCCTCAGCAAAGGTCACTTGTTGCAAGTTGTTAGTAACGATGTCTTACTGGTTAACAAAGAGCAGTTGGAACCTTCATGCAGTCATTCCCAGCTAGAAGCTGGGAACGATCGCAAAAATTGGATATTTTTGCAATCGTTTGAGGAATCCCTAATAGAGTGACTTCACCCAATGCCATTCCTGAGCCAAGCCTTCAGCTAGAGAAACTTGAGGCTGATAACCCAGTATTCTCCGCGCTTTAGAGACATCTGCAGCCGTGTGACGGGCGTCTCCCATAGCTTTTTCTACGTGGTTTCTCTTAATAGGTTTTCCAACAATTTTTTCCATCGTATCTAAAACTTCGGTTAGTACAACTCGACTACCACCGCCAATGTTAAAGATTTCTCCCACGGCTTCAGGTACAGTCGCTGCAGCTAAATTGGCTGCTATGGCATCACTCACAAAGGTAAAGTCTCGTGTTTGATAACCATCTCCATAGATAGGAATAGCCTCATCCGATAACACAGATTTAAAAAACTTGTGAAACGCCATATCCGGACGCTGTCTCGGACCGTAAACTGTGAAATAACGCAACGCTACGTAAGGGACACCAAAATTTTTGTGATACAGTCTGCATAATTGCTCGGCTGCAAGTTTGGTAATACCGTAAGGCGAAACTGGTTTGGGGCACATTTCTTCATGAGTTGGAAGAGTCTCAGCATCGCCGTAGATGCTCGAAGTTGAAGCAAATACTAGCCTTTTCAACTGTTTTGCATCTTTTGCCGCTTCCAACAGAATTTGTGTAGCACTGATATTTCGTTCTGTATAGAGACGAAATCCTTGACCCCAACTTGCCCGAACTCCCGCTTGTGCTGCCTGATGGTAAACTACGTCAACGTCTTTTAAGAGTGTTAACCAGTCTAAGGCGCGAATATCTCCTTCAATTAATTCAAATTTAGGATGATTGTGCAAGTGTGCGATATTCTTACGTTTTAATGCAGGATCGTAGTAATCATTAAATTCGTCTATTCCAATGACTTCTTCACCTTGCTTCAACAGAGCTTCTACAAGGTTGGAACCTATAAATCCTGCAACTCCAGTAACTATACTTTTAACCATGTTTTGTACTTTTTCAATACCTGAATCTATTTCAACTTCCACGTTAATCTCTCTGGTAGTTGAACCGCCATCAATTCACAATTATTTTTTACTATTCCACAAATAAAATCATGAAGTTCTCAAGAGATTACATTCATTTTCACTTTTAACTGTCTTCAGAAGAATTCAGGATATTTAATATCTTAATATCAACAGTGAATTTACTTATTTTTTGAGTAAATTTAAATGGAAAACAACATAGCTCGGTAAAATAACTGAAATTCAATTTGAGTTAAACAGTGACTGAAGTAGGTCGGTAAGAAAAGCTATAAGTATGTAAAAAAATGTAAACCTTGTTCTGTTTGGAGTTGGGGGGTCTAGCCTGGATCTCGCCTAAAGGCGAACGAGCTTAGCGCAATTATTAACCAAAAAGATTGTTTGCCTCAACTTAACTTATATCCTTTAAGAAAAGAAGGGGCTTGCACAAGCATCAAAATTGGTGAAAAATTGTACGGCAAGTTGTCATTACAGTAACCAGTGACCAGTGACCCTCTGGGTTCGCCAGTTGCCTGCAAAGAGAAATCCTCCTATGGCACGAAAGTGCCATGCACAAGGGAACGCACTGGTCTCACCAGTGACCAGTATTGAGAGATAACTGGTAATTCATGATTCACTGACAATCGGTAACTGATAACTGATAACTGGTAACCGATCCCAAGCTTAAGAGGACATCAGTGAAAGTTTTAGTTGTAGGTAATGGAGGGCGGGAACACGCTCTTGCCTGGAAATTGTTACAATCAAAGCAAATCGAGCAGGTTGTGTGCGTGCCGGGAAATGGCGGTACGGCAAGTATGGAACGCTGCCAAAACTTGTCTTTGTCTGTAGATGATTTTGAGGGAATCAGTCAAGTTGCCCAAAGAGAGGGTATTTCTTTAATTGTCGTTGGACCTGAAGTTCCGTTAGCAAAGGGAATCACAGATAACCTTCAAGCCAAAGGTTTTCTGGTTTTTGGTCCAAGCAAGGCAGGAGCGCAAATTGAAGCAAGCAAGGCTTGGGCAAAAGCACTGATGCAAGAAGCCAGTATTCCCACAGCGCGAGCTGCGGTATTTACAGAGGGAGAAGCAGCCAAATCTTACGTCAAGGCTCAGGGAGTACCAATTGTTGTCAAAGCCGATGGATTGGCAGCTGGTAAAGGTGTCATTGTTGCCGAAACATTGGAACAAGCACATAAAGCAATTGATGCCATATTCGGAGGACAGTTTGGCAGTGCGGGAAAATTTGTCGTCATTGAAGAGTATTTAACCGGGCAAGAAGTTTCTGTGTTGGCATTGACTGATGGGGTTTCAATTCGCCCGTTGCTACCGGCTCAAGACCACAAGCGCATTGGAGAGGGGGATACCGGAGAAAATACTGGTGGGATGGGTGTTTACGCACCAGCCCCCATTGTGACACCTGAGTTGATGGCAAGCGTTCAGACAGAAGTTTTAGAGAAAGCGATCGCAATTTTACGAGCCAAGGGCATTGATTACCGGGGGGTATTATATGCTGGGTTGATGATTGGCGAGCAAGGAGAATTTAAGGTGTTGGAATTTAACTGTCGTTTTGGCGATCCAGAAACACAAGTGATACTACCACTCTTAGAAACACCTCTAGAAGAATTAATTCTTGCCTGCGTACAACAGCGCTTGAGTGAAATGCCACCCATTACTTGGAAACAAGGAGCATGTGCTACAGTAGTTGCGGCTTCTGGCGGTTATCCAGGAACCTATGAAAAAGGAAAAGCCATCACTGGCATCGATCGCGCAGAAGCATCAGGAACAATTGTATTTCACGCTGGCACTCAGCTCAACCACGGACAGTTAGTAACAGATGGCGGTAGAGTGTTAAATGTTACTGGAATCGGGGAAGATTTTGATGCAGCGCTCGATCGAGCCTACGCTGGGATACAGCAGATTCACTTTGAGGGAATGTATTATCGACGAGATATTGGGTATCGGGTAAGGAAATAGGGGGTAGGGAGACAAGGGAGACAAGGGAGACAAGGAAGACAAGGAAGACAAGAGAGTATTTTCTACCCCCTCTCCCCCCTCTCCCGCATCTCCCCCCCTCCCCCTCTACCTTGTCCTCAATCCCTTCCTTATTTGTCAAAGAAACTGTTAATTTTGAGTTGTTAGGTTTATTTTCATTTGTAAATAAGTATGAAAACAGGAATGATGCCCTCCCAAACCGATTGAACTCACAGAAGCTGGCCTTGCATATAATAATTTGCATATTCTCAGGCTTTGAGAAAATCAGTCAAAATCCTTTCCCACTATCCTCTCTCCCCTCAGTCAACATGAGAAAATTAAATGCCTCACAGCTTAATTAGGCAGATCCGATGACAAAAATTTTACCGTCAAGCAAGCACAACACACTTCCCTGACCCCTGACTCCTAATTTCTAACCCCTAACCTGACCTCTTTTTAATACGCTGAATTTAAGATGCTGGCTATTTTAAAAACAATCAAAGAAGCAATTGTCAATTGGTGGTCGGAGTTCACCCTCCAGACAAAGCTTTTAGCGGCTGCTACATTAGTCGTGTCTTTGGTAATGAGTGGTTTGACCTTCTGGGCGATCAATACGATTCAGCTAGATGCACGTCTAAACGACACGCGCTTTGGTCGGGATCTAGGGCTGTTATTGGCTGCCAACGTTGCCCCACTGATTGCCGATCGCAATCTTACAGAAGTGTCACAGTTCTCTCAACGCTTTTACAGCAGCACTTCTAGTGTACGTTACATGCTCTACGCCGATGAAGAGGGGAAAATTTATTTTGGCATTCCCTTTTGGGAACCAGAAGTGGAAACTTCCCTTGCTATCAAACGGCGAATACAGCTACCCGATGATTATGCTGCTGACGCTGATAAACCAATGGTGCGGCAACACAGATCTCCTGACGGGGAAGTTACCGATGTGTTTGTTCCTTTGACGGTAGATGGCAAATACTTAGGCGTGTTGGCGATTGGCATTAACCCCAACCCGGCTGCAGTTATCTCTACAAACTTCACTCGCGATGTCACCATTGCCGTATTTATCTCGATTTGGGTGATGGTGATTTTAGGAGGAGTGATTAATGCTTTAACCATTACCAAGCCCATCAAAGAATTACTCGTAGGGGTCAAACAAATTGCCGCAGGAAATTTTAAGCAGCAAATAGACTTACCACTAGGAGGTGAACTCGGAGAGTTAATTCTCAATTTTAATGAGATGGCAAAACGCTTGGAGCATTACGAGGAACAAAACATTGAAGAACTGACAGCAGAGAAAGCCAAACTCGAAACATTGGTTTCTACAATTGCCGATGGTGCTGTGCTGATTGATAACAATATGCAAGTCATTTTAGTTAACCCAACAGCAAGGCGAATTTTTAACTGGGAAGGTATTGAAGTTGTCGGAGAAAATGTTTTGCGTTACTTACCGCCCTCGGTAGAAATGGAAGTAAAGCGTCCTTTATATGAAATGGCACTTGGTGAATGCGAGAGTGCAGAATTTCGCCTTCTACTGAACCAAACCACGCCAAGAACAATCCGCATTCTTTTAACAACAGTTGTTAACCAGCAACGAGAAAGTATTAAAGGTATTGCAATTACAGTACAAGATATCACTCGTGAAGTAGAATTGAACGAAGCAAAAAGCCAATTTATTAGCAACGTCTCCCACGAATTAAGAACTCCACTATTTAATATAAAATCTTTTATTGAAACATTACACGAATACGGCGAAGACTTAAGCGCGGTAGAACGTCGGGAGTTTTTAGAAACTGTCAATCATGAAACAGACAGGTTGACTCGCTTAGTCAATGATGTTTTGGATTTATCAAAACTTGAATCAGGTCGCAGGTATCATTTAGATGGTGTCGATTTATCACAAGCAATTGAACAAACGCTGCGGACTTATCAATTGAATGCCAAAGATAAAGGCATTGAACTGATTCAGGAAGTTTCTCCGAAGCTGCCATTAGTTGTGGGTAACTACGATCTGTTGCTGCAAGTGCTAGCAAATCTTCTGGGTAACGCACTCAAATTTACGCAAGCAGGTGGAAAAGTCGCAATGCGTGCCTACCAACTCGAACCAAGAACAAATTCAAGCGATCGCCAGACATCTCAAGTTAGAGTAGAAATTTCCGATACTGGCATTGGCATTGCCCCAGAAGATCAAGAAGCTATTTTTGACCGCTTCTTCCGAGTCGAAAATCGAGTGCATACCCTAGAAGGAACTGGTTTGGGTTTATCAATTGTCAGAAACATAATGGAAAAGCATCACAGCAAAGTTTATTTGGTGAGTGAAGTTGGAGTTGGCACTACTTTTTGGTTTGACTTAGCAGTATATGAAGAAGAAGCATCTCAAGTTGGGAAGTTGTCAACCGTAGCTTGAACTTTTACTGCATAATAGAATGCAATCAAAAAATTTATACCGCTGGATATTCTTAAATCAGAACCCAAATAGTTATGAGTTAACAATTGCTAAAGCAAAGAATGTCAACGATGAACTGACGAAAAAACAGTAAAGTGTGCAGTGTGAAGTAAGAAGTGAAAGGTTTTCATAATTTCACCCTCGCTCTTTCATTCTTCACGAGACATTCATGACAGAACTTCTGATTCAAACGACCTGGCTCATACCGTTCTACGGCTTGCTAGGAGCAATCCTCACCCTGCCATGGTCAACAGGCATTATCCGGCGCACTGGTCCCCGCCTTGCTGCCTACTTCAATCTCATCACGACCTTCAGTGCTTACATTCACGGTTTATTCGTTTTTAGCGCCTTTTGGAACAAACCACCCCAAGAGTTATTCATCCACTGGTTTAAAGTCGCGGATTTAGATCTATCATTTGCCCTAGAAATCTCATCCGTTAGCGTTGGGGCGATAGAACTAGTGACAGGTTTAAGCCTTTTAGCACAGTTATTTGCCCTAGGGTACTTGGAAAAGGACTATGGGCTGGCTCGTTTCTTTGCCCTGATGGGATTTTTTGAAGGAGCAATGAGTGGTTTAGCGCTTTCCAATTCCTTGCTACTATCCTATGGTTGGTTAGAACTGCTCACTCTATCAACATACCTACTCGTAGGGTTTTGGTACGCCCAACCCTTAGTTATGACAGCCGCCCGTGACGCGTTTTTAACCAAACGAGTGGGAGACATTTTGCTATTGATGGGAGTTGTGGCGCTTTCAACTCACGCAGGTAGCACAAACTTTCCCAATTTATATCAATGGGCGCAAACAACACATTTACCATCACAAACACTCGCACTGTTATGTTTGGCACTTATTGCAGGACCGACGGGAAAATGTGCTCAATTCCCCCTCCATTTGTGGTTGGATGAAGCGATGGAAGCCCCCAATCCGGCATCAGTTTTGCGGAACTCCCTGGTAGTTTCCTGTGGTGCCTATGTGTTAGTCAAACTTCAACCAATTTTAGCAATTTCACCGATTGCCCTCACAACTTTAGTTGCAATTGGTACAATTACCGCTGTTGGTTCCTCTCTTGTTGCTATTTCTCAAATCGATATCAAACGCGCTCTTTCTCATTCCACAAGCGCTTATATGGGGCTAGTTTTTATTGCAGTGGGAACGGGAGCAACAAACTTTGCCCTGATGATAATATTAACTCACGCGATCGCCAAGGCTTTGTTATTTATGAGTATTGGTTGTGCGATCGCAACAACTAACACTCAAGACCTTACAGAAATGGGAGGGCTTGGAAAAACCATGCCCATCACAGCTGGTGCTTTCATAATAGGTACAACTGGACTCATTGGATTATTTCCACTGAGTGATTTTGAGGCTTTCTCACAAGGAATTGAGCCATGGCAGTTCAATGCTCCTTGGTTAGTAAGTATCTTGCTTCTTGTAAATGCTTTAACGGCATTTAACCTCACTCGCGTGTTTCGTTTAGTTTTCTTAGGTTCATCTCAAGCCAAAACCCGTCGTGCGCCCGAAGTAGGATGGCAAATGGCATTACCAATGGTTATTTTGGCAGTAACTACCCTATCCGTTCCCTTCATGCTGCAAAGTCTCGCTCTGATACCATCATGGAAAGCTATGAACATCTCAGCAAGTTTGCTGCCACTTCTATCTAGCGTTTTGGGTTGTGGGATTGGAACACTCATTGAACTGCGACGAGTCTGGTTAAGACCGATACAAAAAACCATGAAATTCTTACATGAGATGCTAGCTTATGATTTTTATATCAGCGAGTTTTACCGTATCAGTGTTGTTTTTGTGGTAACACAGTTATCCAAATTTACAGCTTGGTTCGATCGCTTCATTCTAGATGGCTCGGTAAACTTATTGGGATTAGTTACAGTTTTGAGCGGTCAAAGTTTGAAATACAGTATCTCTGGAAAATCTCAAATTTACGTTCTCACAATTTTATTGGGGCTTAGCTTTTTCACTATTTTTATGACATTTTTAAGGGCTAATGGCTAATGGCTAATGGCTAATGGCTAATGGCTGATAGCTAATGGCTAATGGCTGATGGCTAATGGCTGATAGCTGATGGCTAATAATGGCTGATGGCTGATAGCTGATGGCTTTTGAACAATTAGCAATTAGCAATTAGCAATTAGCTAATGACTATCTCCACTCAACAAACCACTACAAGTTTCTAACCCCTATGCTCAGTTCCTTGATTTGGATACCAGTACTGAGTGCTGCTGTCATCGCATTTTTTCCTAAAGTGACATCTCAAATTGCACGATGGATTGCATTTGGAAGTTCTTTGGTAATGTTAGCTTTGTCACTCTTTTTAGGCAGCCAGTTTCAATTATTAAATCCCACTTGGCAATTTCAAGAATATATTCCTTGGCTGGAAACATTGGGCATTCATTACCATTTAGGAATTGATGGTTTATCTCTACCTTTGCTCATCCTTAATGGATTGCTTACAAGCATTGCTATTTACACGACTCATCCTCTCACTCATAGAACCCGGTTTTTCTATACGCTGATCTTGCTTTTAAATGCTGGGGTGTCAGGTGCTTTCTTATCTCAAAATTTGCTGTTGTTCTTTCTATTTTACGAAATAGAGTTGATTCCTTTGTATTTGCTGATTGCTATTTGGGGAGGCGATCGCCGGGAATATGCAGCCACAAAGTTTTTGATTTACACTGCAATTTCTGGCATTCTCATACTTGTAGCTTTTTTGGCATTAGTTGGGATGAGTGGTGCTACCAGCTTTGATTACAATCCCTCAGTTTCAAGTGCTCTACCTTTGGCGACTCAAATCCCCCTTTTAGTGACAATTTTGCTGGGATTTGCTATAAAAACACCTCTTGTTCCCTTCCATACATGGTTACCAGACGCTCATGTTGAAGCATCAACACCCGTTTCCATACTGTTGGCGGGAATTCTTCTTAAGTTAGGGGCTTACGGTTTTTTACGTTTTGGCTTGGGCTTATTTCCTGAAGCATGGTCAGTTCTTTCACCTTGGCTTGCTACCTGGGCGGTTGCGAGCGTTCTTTATGGAGTGATTGTTGCGATCGCACAAACAGATATGAAAAAGATGATTGCCTATAGTTCTATCGGACACATGGGTTATGTCTTGCTTGCTGCGGCGGCTGCAACTCCCATAAGTTTAATGGGTGCCATTGTTCAAATGATTAGTCACGGGTTAATCTCTAGTTTGCTCTTCCTCTTAGTAGGTATTGTTTACGATAAGACCTGTACCCGCAATCTGAATATCCTTAAAGGGTTGTTCAACCCAGAACAAGGCTTACCCGTCATTGGAACCCTTATGGTGATAGCAGTTATGGCAAGTGCAGGTATCCCCGGTATGGCAGGTTTTGTTGCTGAGTTTTTGTGTTTCCGAGGGAGTTTTTCTGTCTTTCCCATACAAACGCTTCTTTGTACGATGGGTACGGGATTAACCGCTGTATACTTTACAACGCTCGTTAACCGCGCTTTCTTTGGTCGCCTTCCTGAGGCAATGGCTGAACTACCTCCTGTAAAATGGTCAGAACGAATTCCTGCAGCCATATTAGCAGCAATTATCATCCTATTTGGAATTCAACCAGGTTGGCTCATGAGTAAAAGCGAAGCAACCACATCTGCAATGAAACTTACCAGTTCTGAATTATTAGTTATCAACCAACCTTCTGTCGATCGCTTCTAAATCAATACGGTTCAGATAAGACTCGATCCCCCTAGCTTCCCGCTTGATTGGGGGAAGAAAGCCCTGCTTTCGAGCGGGCGGTTGGGGGGAACTTCAAGGATGAGATATTGTTACCTGAACCGTATTGGCTTATCACTGATTGCCGAGCGACAGACACTAGTACAACATGGCATAAATAAGGCGACCATTAGTAATAAACAAAAAGCTGAAAATAACAGCTTTTGTGCCTTCTGCTGACCTGTACTAGTCACCTTTCCCCAGCTACTCTTGATTACTTTTTTGGTAGAAACACAATGATGGTTACTCTTAAAAAACTCAACCAGTCTTCCCATCCCCTCAAAGAATATATTCACCGTTTGGAAGCCGGAGAAAGCCTCTTATCTGATTCTCTACAAAATCTGCAAGAAGTTGTTGGAATTTTACACAGTTATGCATTTGTTTTAGATGCCTATTCCAAAAATCTTCTTCACATTGCTAACAATGCGTTCTTAGAACCATTTCCTCTTTTGAAACACATGAATGGTGAAGCCACGCCTAACAATTTACTCCGCTATGCTTGGGACGATCGCTTAAATTTTGAATATGCAGAATATTGCGCTAAAACTATGTTTTGGCATGGTGGGGGTAGTTTGGATACCTACTTAAATTCATTGGAATTTGAGCAAGCCGCCCAAGAAGCAATACTGGCTAAATTTGAAAGCAATTTGTTATTCAAAAGCTTTCATTATTTATTTCGTAATTTTTTTCCAGAACAAATTAGACAATTAGCATATTATAGTGCTTTAGGTCAATTCTGGAGAGTCATGAGCGATCTCTTTAGTGAGTTATCGCAGCTTTATAACCGTCAGGAAATCTCTTCCATTTCTCAAGTGACAGACTATATTCAGTCCGGTCTAACTGTAGCAGTCAAATCACCCATCACCTATAGTGTTAGTATTCGTGGAAAACTTTACAAAATTATTCCAAAAACAGCCGGGTTAAAATTTTTGCAAGATGTAGCCGTACCTTATGTGGAAACCATTTTCTTTCGAGGAACTCCCTTTTTTGGTACAACTTCCTACAATGCTCAAGCACGGCAAATACCTCAAGATCTATCTGAGTTTGCTTATGGCGTACTTTATGCCGATCCTCTCATAACGGGTGGTGCGGGAATTCCTCCTACTTTACTCATGCAAGATTTGCGCCATTTTCTACCTGAGTACTTACACGAAGTATATATGCGATCGCCCCGAAAAGAAGACAATCTCCGCGTACAAATTTGCCGCAGTTTCCAGAAATCCATGTTTTGCGTCGCGACAGCCGCTATCAAAGGGCTATCACCTTATCCCTTGGATACTAAAGAACCTTATCAACAACAAAGCAATCGTAAATATTTGGAAAGTTGGATGGATCGCTTCGTTGCTTCTCGTTTGCTGAATGTCCAGTAATACCAAGCTTCGCGCATTTTTGAGAAAAATGCGCTCCTTCCACTACCCTTAGTAACACGGGAAGCTGGTATCCCCGAAGTATGAGTATCAATTCATTAATTTCTTGATACTCATGCGTCATTCATGTCGGGGACGAATCGACATTTAAGCTATTATTTTGGTTGCCCAATTTTATTGTTACCTACATGAGCGACCCCCAAACTGAATTCGACTCGCCCTGGAAGGACATCCTACATTAGCTGATAAACTAGTCAAGATTTATCGTACTAGTGGTGAAGAAGCTTGGATACTCATCCATGTGGAGGTGCAGGCTCAAGAAGAAAGCAACTTTACCCAAAGGATGTTTATTTACAACTATCGCATTTATGACAGGTACAAGCGCCCGGTTGTATCACTGGCAGTTTTGGGAGATGAGCGTAGCACTTGGCGACCAACCCAATTTGGTTACCAATTATTTGGGTGTAGGATGGATTTCCAGTTCCCAATTGTAAAGTTGGTAGACTATGAACAAAGGTGGTCGGAGCTATTCGCCAGTCGCAACCCGTTTGCCACAGTCGTGATGGCGCACCTCAAGGCAATTGAGACGCGCAGTGACCGTAATGCACGGCTTCAGTCGAAGCTAGCACTGACCAAACGACTGTACGAGTTGGGTTTTGAGAGGGAGGATATCATTAATTTATTCCAGTTTATTGACTGGATGATGAGTTTACCATCTGAGTTAGAACAGGAATTTTGGCAAGAAATACGCACTTTTGAGGAGTCTAGACGTATGCCGTACATCACTTCGGTTGAGCGAATTGGTATTGAAAAAGGTAAGCAGTCCGTACTTATAAAGGCTATATCTTTGGGGGTAAAACTCAAATTTGGTGAGTCGGGTCAAAATCTATTACCTGAAATTGAATCTATCTCTGATGTAAGTTTGTTAGAGACAATCTTAGAAGCGATAGACACAGCTTGTACTGTTAAGGAGTTACGGCAAGTTTATCAACCAGGGGCGTGAGTAATACGAGGTAGCTGCAACTCACTTTTCCACTCCATAAAATACACATTGAGATCCCCTAGCCTTATTAAGGGGGGCTAGGGCGTGTTTTCAAACATTGAAGAGAGCGCAAAGAACTCTGAGGAGAGACATGAGGCGCATGAGCCACAAGAACTACTTCACCGTTAGCGCTTTTTACCCATCTGGTTGCTTCGACAATTGCTCCTGAATTTATAGAAGTTTGTTTTATACGAGTGGATGAAGAACGAGCGTGAGTGTCAGGTTGAGGAGTTACCCAATCTACTTGCAAAGCATCAGCTATTAAGGGCTGGTAGGGACTGGTTGGGATACCACCACGTTCTGTAACAATGAGCGAATTTGCTGTTTGGATATTACCAGCATTGCAGCTAGTATCAATTTGTTGGGTTGCATCAGCTAAATTTGCGGGTAGTTCAACTAACCCACTACTGGGATCGGTATCGGGTCTGTTGATTTGTACAACACCATCTGTACCGAATCTAGAACTGGCGGTAATATCAGTGTCTGGAGCGAGAAATAGCCCTTGAGCCTTAAGATTAATATTCCCACCCCTTCCAGTGAAGGCATTAGCTGTGATATCGCTGTTGGCTGAGGAAATCAAGATAATGGTATCTATATTAATATTTCCGCCATTACCGCCCGCGTTATCGCTCCCTGCGGTAGCAGTTATGTTGCTATTGTTACGCAGTGAGATGCTTCTGGCTCTGAGAGTGATATTTCCACCTTCACCGAATTTTGTTTCTGTTGAAATAGTTCCCTGGCGATCGAGACGAATGGACGCAGCGGTAACATCTATATTGCCAGCTTGGCTTCCACCCTCGCTGCTGACACTGATTTGACCTCTATCTTGGAGAAAGATCTCTCCAGCTTTGATGGTTAAATTTCCCCCCTCTGCTAGCCCTGCAGTTTTAGCAGAGATAATTGCTCCTTCTCGAACAATCAACTTTGGCGTGTTGATATTGATATCTCCTGCTGTACCGAAATTAGCTGTTCCTACAAGCAACCCGCTTTGTCTTGTAGGAGAAGATCCTACAAGTTCAATCAATTTGGAAGCATTAATTGATAAGGTTCCGCCTTTACCTTCACCATCCCCAAATGTAGATGCTGAGACTTGTCCCCCATTCCCGACAATCAGTGTTCCTGTCTGTATAATTAATTCGCCAGCATCTCCCTTACTGTTTTGCGAAACTGCGTACAATCCACTAGAGTAGTTACCTGCATTGGAAAAACCCGAGATGTTTACCGATTGGGCATCAACAAACAGTTTTCCACCTTGCCCGCCAAGACTAGATGCAGAAATTTGTGCTCCACCTTGAAGCGTGAGCGTGTTCGTTTTAATGGATAAATCTCCCGCCTTTCCACCGTTTGAGGTGCTAGTAAAGAATCCACTGGGATTGGCATTAGCAGCCGTACCAAAAAGTTCTATTGACTTGGCATTTACAAAGAGTTTCCCCCCTTGACCACCACTGCTAGATGCTGACACTTGTGCTCCATCTTTCACAACAAAATTGTCTGTTTGGATAGTTATATCTCCAGCATCTCCTCCATTTAAAGCATTCGTAAATAAACCACTCGGTTTGCCGTACTCATTAGTTCCAAATAGGTTTACAGATTCGGTGGCAGTTACGAAAAGATTTGCTGCCTTTCCAGAGCTTGAAATTCCCGTACTAATTTGCGAGCCATTACCCACAGTCAAACGACCTGTTTGAATTGTCAAATTGCCAGATAATCCAGTTCCCAAAGCTTCAGTGGAAAGTTGACTATTTTCCAAAACATCTAGTGATTCCGAAGCATTTACTGTTAATGTTCCTGCTGTATTTGTCCCTGTAGCGATCGCAAATATTTGAGAATCGCGAACTGAAATACGTTTACCCTGTAGCTGAATATTAGGTTCCAAACCACTATCACCTACAACCGTGTTTTGAGGCAAAGACACATCTAGCAATGCTTGTTGTGAGAGTGATATGTTAGCTCGGGGAACACTCTCAGGAACGCTCAAACGCAGTTGATTGTCTGCGGTTTGAAGGTTAACAACTCCATTACCTGAAACCGCTACCAGACTGAGTTGACCGTTTGGTGCTTTGAGTTTCCCCCCGATTAACTCTACATCACCACCCACCAATAATAAACTTTGATTGCGCTTAACTTCTAAACCTACCAAAGAGCGATTGATAATTGATTGGGCTGATATTTGATTAAAGAGCAGTGCTGAAGGGTTAATAGTTAAAGTTGCATTCGGGCGTTCTGGGGTAGAAGCGCTGAACAAACCTTTATCGCTAAACTGAATGGCATTGGCTGTTGTTGCCATAAACGAGCCACCTATGTCTATGCTGGCATTGGGTCCAAAGCTAATGCCATTGGGATTGATCAAAAACAAGTTGGCTTTACCAGAAACGGACAGTTTACCTAAGATGTTTGAGCGATCGCTACCTGTTACCCGAGTGATAATGTTTTTTATACCATTAGGGCTGACAAAAGACGCAGTTCGTCCTGCATCGACGTTAAATTTTTGGAAACTATGAAACAAGTTATTGCCACGAGTTGCGCCGCCGCCAATTATATCAAGTGGTATGCCGGAAAGAGAGCCAACTCTTGAAGATTCACTTCCCATAGTTGTATCAGGTACAATACTTTGAGCAACTGCACGTTTAACCGTACTTATTCCCAGCAATGCAACCAATGCCAAACACGTTTTCAGACTTATTCTGCTTGATAAAAGTATGGTAGTCATTACACATTCCAACCCAAAAGCGTATCTGCGATCCAGATGGTTAGATACCCGGCTCCTTGAAGAAGTCGGGGAGCTTGCAGTAGCAGAATATTAGAAACTACCACTGAAATCCAGAATTGGTGAATTTGTATCAAAAATTCCTGTATTTAAGTGATTTATTGTAGAAAAGTTCGGTGTATTACCTGAGAAGGAATCGTGCAAGGAATGTATGCCTCCCAGTTTTAAATTATCATTCAATTTGTAACTACCCACAACAACACGTGGAACTAAAGTTGTCAAACCTAAGACGGATTTATATTCTATGAAGATAGGAGGGTTGACAGGATTGGTGGCACTATGGAAGGGAACTTGAGTAGTCCCACCAGAACTGGAATCTGTCACTGTATCGGCTATATAAATATCATCTCCTTGCTCAAAATTTTCAATGATATCAATACCTTCAAAACTAGTTACCTGAATTTTGTTAGGTCCTATATCTTGCATTCGGGCATTGGGGTCTTGAAAGAAATAGTAATCAACTCCAACACTGCCTTTTAATGTATCGTTCCCCAAACCACCAAAAAGCAAATCAATATCGTCGCCATCACCACCGCCTAGAGTGTCATCTCCTTGTTTACCGAAGATTTGGTCGTTCAGTTCAGATCCAAATAAAATATCGTTGGCTCCATCGGAACCTTCAATGGTATTAAATTCAATATATAAAACTGTCATTGTAAATATCTCCTGTTGTCAGCTCAGTAATGTGGTTACGGTAGATACACAAAATTCTTCGTCCCACAACTACAGCGATTTAGAGGAAGATGCTGCATTGCATAAATTTTTTGTCCCAACTTATACTTCAGGCAATTTTCTGATTTTTCTGCAACAAATTAAATAACTTTATAAAAGTTTGTAAATCATCCAGTTTATTTCCGATCCGCTTTAGCTGACTTTTGCCTTTTATCTGTTACTAATGGTTGCTTTATTGACACCGTTCTGTACTAGTATAGGGAGCGAGGACCGAGCACACAGGATTTTTTATCCTCTTTGTCCCCAATCTCCAGTACCCTACCTATGGCACAATAAAAGACGGTAATAAGAAATATATAGATAAGGTAACAAGCGTGAGTCCAACTGCTCAAGCCACCGCAAGTGCGCGTCGTGTGGTATTTCCATTTACAGCAATTGTGGGTCAGGAAGAAATGAAACTGGCTCTGCTGTTGAACGTGATTGACCCAAAAATTGGTGGTGTGATGATTATGGGCGATCGCGGTACGGGGAAATCCACAACTATCCGGGCGCTGGCTGACTTGCTACCAGAAATCCCTGTCGTCGCCAATGACCCATTCAACAGCCATCCCAGCGATCCCGATTTGATGAGCGATGAAATCCGCCTACAGCTAGAGCAAGGAGCGGAGATTCCTACAGTTCAGAAAAAGGTGATCATGGTAGATCTCCCATTGGGAGCTACAGAAGACCGCGTTTGCGGTACCATTGACATCGAAAAAGCTTTATCAGAAGGTGTTAAAGCCTTTGAACCGGGATTGTTGGCAAAAGCCAATCGAGGTATTCTCTACGTAGATGAAGTGAACTTGCTAGATGACCATCTCGTAGACGTGCTTCTTGACTCTGCAGCAAGTGGCTGGAACACGGTAGAAAGGGAAGGTATCTCCATTCGTCACCCAGCTCGTTTCGTGCTAGTAGGTTCTGGGAACCCAGAAGAAGGGGAACTGCGTCCTCAACTCCTCGATCGCTTTGGCATGCATGCTGAGATTCACACAGTGAAAGAACCAGCTTTACGCGTGCAAATTGTGGAACAACGGGCAGAATTTGACCAAAATCCTCCGGCTTTTTTGGAAAAGTACAAATCTCAGCAGGAAGAACTACAGCAAAAAATCGTCAATGCCCAACAGCTTTTACCAAGTGTTACAATTGATTACGATTTACGAGTGAAAATCTCTGAAGTTTGTTCTGAACTGGATGTCGATGGCTTGCGGGGTGATATTGTCACCAACCGCGCAGCTAAAGCAATAACCGCGTTTGAAGGGCGCAACGAAGTCACAGTTGATGATATTCGTCGCATCATTACTTTGTGTTTGCGTCACAGGTTGCGGAAAGACCCCTTGGAGTCTATTGATTCTGGTTACAAAGTAGAAAAAGCTTTTGGTCGGGTTTTTGGTGTAGAAATACCTGAAGATACAGCACAAACAAACGGTACGGGACAAAAGGTGAGAAGTTAGCGATCGGTCATTGGTCATTTCATCAGTGACCGGTGACCATCCAGATTAATCAGTAACCGCTAACCAGTGACTTAATTATGAGATTTTGGCGCTTTTGGTTTAATTCATTTATTTTATCGAGCCAGTACAACCCTCCGCGCTTTGTGGAGATGGTAATGGTTTTAGTGGCGCTTGTATTGCTCATGATTTGGCAAATTACATTCGAGTCGCCATACATGATACTTGGTTGGAGTTTGGTAGTTGGAGCATCATTTTCTATATTGGTACGAGAAGCCATTGCTCCAACTCCAGAAACGCGCATCAATCAATTAGCAGCATTTTTGTTTTTGATAATTAGTGGCTTTGGGTTTTTGTATGTTTTTCAAACTGTTTGAACCCGAAGTCCGAACTAGTATTGCGCCACATGAATTCTGAAGTCAATAACCATAATATAGCAATCCTAAATCATTTGTAGAAAATTTAGATTGCTAATGGCTAATGGCTAATGGCTAATAGCTAATGGTTAATAAGCAATTAGCTATTAGCCGTCTTCGGTATTATCCCATTTTGTGCAGTTCTGAACCTGAGTGTTCCCTAACAACTATTAAAATTAAGAGATTCCTTTCAAAAGGATATTAGTATGACCCAAGCCCTACCCAAATTAGTCACTTTTGAAGAATTTTTGAGATGGAAACCTGAAGTAGGACGATACGAACTGCACAATGGATTGGTTATCGAGACGCAACCAACGGGACCGCATGAACGAATCAAAGGTTTTTTAGCTTCCGAATTAACCGTTGAGTACAAACGGTTGAAATTGCCTTACTTCATACCGAATCAGGCGCTAGTAAAACCGCCAGGAAGCGAATCAGGGTATTTGCCCGATATTTTGATAATAAATGATGAAAATTTAGCAGCAGAACCATTGTGGGAAAAAGAATCGACAGTTTCCCAGGGTGCATCAGTTCCTCTAGTTATTGAAGTTGTTAGTACTAACTGGCGTGATGATTATTTGAAAAAGTTCGCTGATTATGAAGAAATGGGTATTCCCGAGTACTGGATTGCGGACTACGCTGCTTTGGGTGGCAAACTTTTCATTGGCAATCCAAAGCAACCCACTCTCTCCATTTACGAATTGATAGAAGGCGAATATCAGCGAGTGACCCAGTTTCGTGGAGACGATCGCATTATCTCTCCAACTTTTCCCGAATTAAATCTAACTGTGCGGCAAGTTTTTCAGGCAAGGACTTAACCCTTGCACTGCACTACGTTTTATAGTTTGGTAAAATACCATTATTGTAGTACTTATGTTCCAAAAAACGCGGATGGGTAGGTGTTTAAAAACGCTTAACTCAAAAAAGACCTTCTATGCCTGAGTACATCAGGGTTACAGCCGAATTTTTCTTCCCACCCATCCGCGCTCCCTACTAGGTATAGGTTTCAGCCATTTTCTCTTGACACTACCAGTCTCAATCGTGTTACGATAAACCCATTCGCGCCAGAGAACCTTGAAAACTAAATAGAGAAACCCTTTCAAAACCCGGCAGTGGCAATTTATACGAATCCCTATCAGGGATTGAAACAATAGCGCTAAAGCAGGCGCACATCTAACAGGCAAGTGGCAATTTATACGAATCCCTATCAGGGATTGAAACAATTGCTTCAATCAAGTAAATCCATCCCGGTTCAGTGGCAATTTATACGAATCCCTATCAGGGATTGAAACAATTGTAGTGCTCGACCTAGCCGAACCCGGATACGGTAAGTGGCAATTTATACGAATCCCTATCAGGGATTGAAACGATTTACTTGGTGGGGAGTAATGATGAAGTTCTTACCGGGTGGCAATTTATACGAATCCCTATCAGGGATTGAAACGAGCGGGTTGCTAAGGCTGAGGAAGCACGATTCAAGTGGCAATTTATACGAATCCCTATCAGGGATTGAAACGGACTGTGCATTATTTAAAACCCCCATTGCTGGGGTGGCAATTTATACGAATCCCTATCAGGGATTGAAACGTATTGAGAGCCAGCTTTATAGGGGTTTATAGCTTATGTGGCAATTTATACGAATCCCTATCAGGGATTGAAACTCAAATTATCTATAGCTTTCATAACTGCGATCGGTGGCAATTTATACGAATCCCTATCAGGGATTGAAACATTTTAATCAATCACGGTAAAGAACCTTTTGAAGTGAGTGGCAATTTATACGAATCCCTATCAGGGATTGAAACGTATTGGACCCCAAGAACCTTCATCACCATATTTTGCGTGGCAATTTATACGAATCCCTATCAGGGATTGAAACGTTTCACTTATGCCTGGAAACATCTCATCTATTCGTGGCAATTTATACGAATCCCTATCAGGGATTGAAACCACCTCGGCATAGCCTTCGTAAGTGAAAAACCGACAGCCGTGGCAATTTATACGAATCCCTATCAGGGATTGAAACTGCCTTGGGTGGTGCCTTTGGAATTTCAGAGTAGGGCGTGGCAATTTATACGAATCCCTATCAGGGATTGAAACGTAGTTTTTGAACTTCACAGTTGACCAATGGTTGGTCGTGGCAATTTATACGAATCCCTATCAGGGATTGAAACGAAAAGCTCAGATCGAAGGTAGGGGGCTATATTCGTGGCAATTTATACGAATCCCTATCAGGGATTGAAACGGTTGGCTGTGACGTGCCAACCTTTTTTTAATGTGGCAATTTATACGAATCCCTATCAGGGATTGAAACTTTACCACAGCAACCACAACCACAGCCCGAAGAGGTGGCAATTTATACGAATCCCTATCAGGGATTGAAACAAAAGTGGCGCAACATATGAAGAGAAAATGGCTTTGTGGCAATTTATACGAATCCCTATCAGGGATTGAAACTCCACACGGCTTGCGGTAATTCAATGTGCAAGTGCGTGGCAATTTATACGAATCCCTATCAGGGATTGAAACAATTGATCAAGGTGCGCTTGATAACGGATTTTCGTGGCAATTTATACGAATCCCTATCAGGGATTGAAACTTAGTTATGCAAAACCTTCACGCTATTGCTTCAGTGGCAATTTATACGAATCCCTATCAGGGATTGAAACGCCTAATGCCCAATACCAGTTATCAGAGCAAGTGTGGCAATTTATACGAATCCCTATCAGGGATTGAAACAATATTAATCATGGGCACAACACCCGTATTAAGTGGCAATTTATACGAATCCCTATCAGGGATTGAAACAGCTTTACAAGGTCACTTTTATCTAGTCTGTGAGAAGTGGCAATTTATACGAATCCCTATCAGGGATTGAAACATATCGTAGCCGTAATGTTGGTTGATGCCGAACCGTGGCAATTTATACGAATCCCTATCAGGGATTGAAACGTTCTTCTTCCTCAGGGTAATCTAAAAGGCATGGGTGGCAATTTATACGAATCCCTATCAGGGATTGAAACAGATAAATCACTTGATAGAAACACTAAGATGAAATGTGGCAATTTATACGAATCCCTATCAGGGATTGAAACAAAGTGGAGAAAGCCCTGGAACATTACCCAATGTCGCGTGGCAATTTATACGAATCCCTATCAGGGATTGAAACAAGATTGATGCCAATATTCAAATTGTTTTTGCATTGATGTGGCAATTTATACGAATCCCTATTAGGGATTGAAACAATTTTCAAAAACAAAACTACCAGATAAATAATGTGACAATTTATACGAATTTTTATTAAGTATTGAAACATCGAAGTAGCGACCAACGCCCCATGCCTCTGAGGTTGCAATTTATACAAAAGATTATTAGGATTGAAACATTGCGATCGCAATTTCCTTGGGTAGGTAGTAAGCCATGCGATAATTAACAGATCCAAGAATCTGGGCACTGAGCAACAATAGCAGAGACTCCTATACCTAACGATCCATGCGATAATTAACAGATTGATTTCCCAATATTCA
The DNA here is from genome assembly GCF_000760695.4 of Tolypothrix bouteillei VB521301. Lineage (GTDB taxonomy): Bacteria > Cyanobacteriota > Cyanobacteriia > Cyanobacteriales > Nostocaceae > Scytonema > Scytonema bouteillei_A. The sequence continues at coordinate 190,738 of NZ_JHEG04000002.1, forward strand.
GTCAACATGATTATTGACCCAACAAACGTACCAAAGGAAACGGGTTCGCGCTACCCACAACAGTTTCAAGAGGTTGTCGCCGGACGGATACGACAGCGATTGGGTAATTTTGCTGGCTTGAAAAATTTTGGTGTGAATTTAGTGACTCTAGAACCAGGAAGCACTTCTGCACTACGGCATTGGCATTCTCACCAAGATGAATTTATTTACGTATTAGATGGCGAAATCATTTTGGTGACAGATGCAGGCGAACAAAGGCTAACTCCAGGAATGGCTGCCGGGTTTCCCGCTGGTGACGGCAACGGACATCATTTGCTCAATCGTTCCAGTAAAGTAGCGATGTATTTAGAGGTGGGAGATCGGACTCCAAATGATGCAGTCACTTATCCAGATGACGATTTGCTAGCACAAGTTAGTCCTGATGGTAAATCCTGGATTTTTACTCATAAGGATGGCACTCCTTATTAATTTTTCTTCCACTTCTACTCAAGTGTGATTTTGAGGAAAAATTAATTCCTAGTTTCTACTCCCTCGTTTCTCAAAAAGCAAAGTTTTATCACTCTAGTCCTAGCTTTTGCCATTTATGTAATACTTCTCGCACCGTTTGTGCGCTCCAATTAAAGTAAGCCGCTATCCTCTCTACTTACCAACCATGTGCGCTTAATCTAATGGCTTCTACTCTGTCTTTCACGTTCTACAGTACATTTGCCATTCTCAAGTGAAAAAGAGTTCTATCTTGCTCTCTAGTCAGAAATACCCTTAAACGGCTCTACCCATCTCTCTGTTACTTATAAACACATTATAGCGTTTCCTAAGCAACTGAGGTACACCCAAATCTTGTTAAACAAGGTTATTAGCTTTGAAAATGTACTTCACCAGATTGGGAAACGTTGTATATATTTACTTATCTTTACATAGTTTATTTTTTTCACCTCGTTCTACTTAATTCATTAAAAAAGTTGAAGTAGGAAAAGTGGGTTGATTTTAAAAAAGAATAGCTTTGTTTTTAAAACCTGATAAGGTTTGATATGTTATGTCCAAATCACAGGAAAAATGTCTTTAAATGTTGAACTATTAGAACAAAGTTTCGCTCAAATAAAACCTCGCGCTGAGGACTTTGTAGCTAGTTTCTATGAAAACCTGTTTGCATCTCACCCAGAAGCAAAGCCGTTATTTGCCAATACTAATATGGTAGAGCAACGGCAACATTTGTTAGCTGCTCTAGTCTTGGTAGTACAAAATCTCCGGAAACCAGAGGTTTTAGAAGAAGCTTTAAAAAAGCTAGGAGCCAAACATATCAGCTATGGAACTGCTCCCGAACATTACCCTCTAGTTGGACAAGCACTGCTAACAACTTTTGAGCAGTATCTTCAGCAAGATTGGACTTCTGAAGTGGAGCAAGCTTGGACAGATGCTTTTGGAGCAATTACCGCTTTGATGCTAAAAGGTGCAGAGGAAGTATATCCTTAATTTTAAGGAGACTTATCGACCTTTTGAAGACAAATTTTGACTGAACAGCCGATTTGAGATGCTCAATGCTTTGCTCATAAGTCATTTTGTAGCTTGTGGGTAAAGCCTATTTAATAGCCAACGCAAGTTTCAGTAGAGAACAGCAGATGCAGACGAATTACAAATACTCGCCTTAGCAAACTTATAAGGAAAATGTTTTCAACACCTTTATAGTAGGTATACAGTTGCCATACCTTATCAAGTATCTCAAACCCAATTAATCGGAAAAGTAGGAAAGGTCGGTTGATTCTCTAAACAAGTAGCTTTATTTTAAAAATCTGATAATGTTTGATATATTATATTCAAATCATAAGCAAACATATATGTCCCTGCTTTCTGGATATATCAATCAGGTGCGCCGGGAAGAGAAAAACGTGCTGTTTATTATTTCTGGTGATATGCTCCAAGTTTCAACAATTGATACAGAATACCAAGAAATTTCTAACATAGAAATTATGAATTACTTGGCTCCTGATGTGGTGACCTTGGGAAATCACAAATTAGGTTATGGGTTACCTCACTTACTGTTTCTGGAGAAGATGGCAAATTTCCCAATAGTAAATGAGTAAATGCCAATTTATACATTAAAAAGTAGAACTCGATCGCTTTCACGAAACTGATGGTACTCAAGGACGATTTACAACTAGTATGTCACTTGCAGATAGACGCGATCGCCGAGATGAAAGAACCAATCCGCCTAACTTAGAAGCTTGTTTAGATGTAGACACCGAAAGATTTATACAGCTATTCGATCGACTTGTCTGACGAAGTTTATAATGCTTTTTCTTAAAATCTCCGTGATTAATATCACACTACTTTGATAAACAATATGAATAATTTTCAAAAGGAGAATTTATCTTGAATATAATTTCTAATTCGGAAAATCTGTCCATGACATCTAGCCAAGTAGTAGAAAATAATCATCAAACAGGAAAAGTGTATTTTATCCGGCATGGTGAAAGTACCAGCAACGAACGCAATATTTTTGCAGGGGTGTTAGATGTAGATTTGACTACATTTGGGAGATTGCAAGCCCGTCAAGCAGGTTTCGATCTCAAGAAAAAAGAAGTGAAGTTTGATGCTGTATATGTCTCTCACATGAGACGCGCACGACAAACTTGTGAAATTGCACTTGCTGAAAGTCAGGCTTTGAAAGTCCCCGATACTCCTATTCAAATCGACCATCGAATTAGTGAGAAGTCTTTTGGGATTTTTGCGGGACGTAACCTGAATTTATTGCGTCTAGCTTTGGGCTACGAAGGCTTCGAGGAAATGTTGCATTCACATAATGAAGCACCTCCAGCTGGCGAAAAGATCGCACAAGTTTACGATCGCGCTGCTAGTTTCTACGAGGAACGAGTTGTACCGCACTTAGAACGCGGTGAAAATGTTCTGGTAGTATGTCACCAATATGTATTGGAGCCTTTAGCACTTTATTTAAGCAATTTGCCACCAACAGCTTATAAACATCTGAAACTTCCTAATGGTAAAGCTCTCAGTCGAGATGAGCTAGTCAAGTTTCGCAACAAAGAATCCAGTGGTGCTGCTTCTTTACGCAAACAGATCAACGATCTGTCAATTATGTGGGCAATTTTGCTCTATGCTGCTGCTTTCTTATTAGGATGTTTGCTTAGGGCGTTAAGTGCTTCTGAAGGGGGAATTCCATCAGTACTATTTCGAGCTATCATCGTTGCTTGTCTTGCGGCTTCAACCTTTTATACATACTTAGACATTGACTTTGCAGCCAGTAAACGCAAAGTTACGGCAACTGTGAAATATATAGTCTATGGGTGGATGTTAGTTAGATGGACAGTGGGGCTATTTTTAATATTTTCTGGAATCTTGTATCAAAGCCCTGGCGATTTATATAAAGTTATGTGGGTGCTTTTTTTGATGGTGCCACCCGCCCTTACTTCCCCAGTTTTATCGATACTTTGGGGCGGTAATCTTTATCCCTCAGCTATTTTATCCAGGACTTTATCAATCATTACTCCAGTAGCACTGATTGTGACATTTGGTTTGGCAAAACAATTACCAATTAACTCTTCCAGCCTAATATTTTTTGTTATTATTCTCATTGTTGGTTTGGCAATACCAGGAGCTATAGCTCAGTTTTGGCGTGACAAATCTCCAGTTGAATCAAACCACCATAGCAAGAACTGGAAATTTATCGGCGTGCTAGCTGTTGCATTCATGGCTTTTGCAACCGGGTTTCAGTTTACTGTGCCAACATTCACTTCTGACTTATTTTCTGCAACAGATGTCAACAGTTCTCTAGCTTGTTTACAGCAACTAGCCGTAGCAACATTAGTCTTTCTCTTAATACGCATCTTTGCTGTATTAACTTCAGTATTAACGAAAGGTAAGCTCAATAAGGCAGAATCTCAAGATGCTTATATTCTGCTTGTTAATCCCAACTTTTTCCTTTGGGCTGCTCTTTTTATCGGAGTTAGTACAACTGCGAATCCCGCAGCAGTAAAATATGCAATTTTTTGGGCAGCACTAGGTTTTTTCTGCATACCACTCATCGAGCAGATATTGTTTATGAATTCATTTGGGAATGAATTATTGCGAGAAACACTGCGTTCTTCGAGATTGGCAACAGCAGAAATCCAAAAGCTGTTCCTGGAATTGGATACAGATGGAAGTAAAGCACTCAATAGAGACGAGATTATGGAGCTTTTAGGTCGAATAGAAGATATGACAACAGGAGAACGTAGCTCCCAAGAAATCAGGAAATACATCACAGATTATCTTTTCGCCACTCTTGATGCCGATAAAAATGGAACTGTCGATTTGCAAGAATTAGAAGAGTATTTATCAACATATGGGTTAGTTGCTAATCTGAACATCGTTCCTGGTATTGCATCCGCAGTTGCATCAAGGGTTTAATAGAAGGCTTAAAATAATTGCATACTATCAGTACAAAGTAACCTTAAGGAAATAAATATGTCTTTAAATGTTGAAATTTTAGAGCAAAGTTTTGAAAAAGTTAAACCACACGCTGATGAATTTGTAGCCAGTTTCTACAATAATCTTTTTCAAGCACACCCAGAGGTAAAGCCGTTATTTGCCAATACTGATATGGCAAATCAACAAAAAAAGCTGTTAAGTTCTCTGGTTCTAGTGGTAGAAAATCTCCGCAGTCCTGAAGCTTTAGGTTCAGTTCTCAATTCACTAGGAAGTAGACATATTAGCTATGGAGCTATTCCCAATTATTATGGGCTAGTGGGAGAAGCTTTGCTACTGACATTTGAACAGTATCTGGCTGAAGATTGGACTCCTGAAGTTAAACAAGCTTGGTTAGATGCCTTTACAGCTATTACTGCGTTGATGCTAAATACACCAACAGGAGTTAAATCTGAGATAGCAGCAAATTCAGAACATCAAGCACTTAAAAAACCAGTTGAGCAAAAACTAGGGGGAATTCCACAGGTAAAACCAGCCGACCAAATCTTAACAGAAATACCAGAAGAACCTTTAGAGTTACCTGTAGAAATATTAGTAAACAGTTTTGAAAAAGTTAAACCCCAAGCCGATGAATTTGCAGCCAGCTTCTACAAAAATCTTTTTCAAGCACATCCAGAAGTGAAACCACTGTTTACTAAAACAGATATGAAAACTCAAGAGAAAAAACTGTTAAATTCTCTGGTTTTGGTGGTAGAAAATCTCCGCAATCCCGAAGCTTTAGGGACAGTTCTCAAAGCTTTAGGAGCTAGACATACTGGCTATGGTACCATTCCCAAATATTATAAACCAGTGGGGGAAGCTTTACTGTTGACTTTTGAGCAGTATCTCCAACAAAATTGGACTCCTGAAGTCAAAAAAGCTTGGCTAGACGCTTATAGAGTAATTACTGCGTTGATGTTAAAAGGTGCGGGGGAAGAATCTGCACCTAAAGTTGTAGAACAACCTACAAATGTAGCAAAACCTGTCCCATCCGAACAACCTGCAACTTGGCAATTTCATACCAAAAGATCGGAACTGTCATTCAGCAAATTCAAGCAAATTCCTCATAAACTGATGGATGCTTTCTGGATAGCACCAACATGGTTAATCGCTATAGTTTCAGCAGTTCTTTTTGCAGTAGTTGTTGTAATTGTTGATGATAATTCTGTGTTGGGAGAGGTTTTGGGTGCGGCTGACACTGTCAGTTTGGTGGTGGCGCTAGTTCTATTCATTAAAGAAACTCCAGATCGCCGCAAACAATTTCACTACCAAGCTTGGGGTACAGTTGATGCAGCACATGGGGTGAAAGTTAGCTATGCCAGAATTTTAGCACTTCAAGATTTGAATGAAGATGGTGTTTCCCTCAGAGGACTAGATGCTCCTGGTGCGGAGTTAGTAGATATTAATCTCTCCCATGCTAATTTGAGTAATGCTAATTTAATGACAAGTGATTTGACTAATGCCAATCTCCACTCTGCCAATTTAGATAATGCTAATCTCTGTGAGGCTAAACTTAGTGGTGCTAATCTAAGTCATGCAAAACTCGGTTTTACTCGCTTGAGTCGAGCTAATCTCAATAGTGCCAAGCTGAATGATGCTAATTTAATTTGTGCAGATTTGAGTCATGCCAACCTAAGTGGTGCTAATTTGAAAAATGCAAGTTTGAGTGGTGCTAATTTGCAAGGAGCTTACTTAGGTAGTGCCAATCTCAAAAATGCTAAAGTGAGCGAAGCTGAACTCAGTGGTGCTTTTCTAGAAGGTGCAATTATGCCTGATGGTTCAAAATATCGCTCTCAAAATTAAGCCCAGTACAGTTAGCGCTTACGCTATCGCTACAACCTACATTCCGCACCTGAGTATACAAGGTTGTTGAGACCGTGGTAAGTAGCTTTGTAGAGATTGTACGAATACAAATTCCACACCTTAATTACTGAAATAAGTATAAAAAATTGCCAGGAATGATAGAGATTCAAAAAGCAGTAACGGCTTTCGACTAACTGCGCGATCGCGTTAAAGAAAATCGCAGTTTTTTTGAAGCAGCTACTGCATCACTTTTAAAACGAGTGCAAATATTGCTGGAAAGAGGAGTTCCCAACAGATGGAATGGCGTGCGGGTATTTACCGATAATGAAAACGAATATACTTATCTTATTGTAATTTTATGCAACAATATAAACTGTGTGTGCCAAGCTTAAATGTCAAATATACTACCAGGAAAAATAATGAGACAACTGACAGCACCGATATACTTCTACTGCGACCCAAGAGAAGGCGTTCCAGAGGGCAATAAGTTACAGCATTGTTTGGTTTGTCTGGCAGAAGGCTTTAGAGAATTAGGTATACCTTTTTTTTCTAATGTAAATTATTGGCAGGAGTCCCCAGAACAAAGATATCTGATTCGTCACAATCCAGACATTACCCCAAATGATTGTTCTGTAGTTATACTCTCAAATAATTGGTACACTGTTAATCTTCCTTTACCAAGAAATTTGTTTCATCCCAGTCGAAAGTATTTAACTGTTTATATAGATACAGAAGATGGCGATCGCACTTATATCGACCGACCCGAATTTAAGCAGTTTGACTTCATTTTGAGAAATCACTTTAACAAACATTTCCATTATGGCGATAATTTTTACCCTTGGCCTTTCGGACTCACTTATCGGATATTGCGAGAGTTAGAGCAAGTCCCTAACTTTCAAGATAGAAATAAACACCTACTCATCAATTACAGACATTGGCAAACCAATACCCATTCTGTCAGGCAAATGACTGGTAGCCAGGTGATTCCGCATCTTGCAAAAATATTGCCCATTTACAACTATATTGATAGTGAAAAGCCTGTAGATGATTATAACTATCATCATTGGAAACAATCAGGCGGACGCCATTACCCAAGTTACTACGAGCGCCTGAAAAATTCAGCTGCATGTGCAGCCTTTGGAGGTTTTTTTATACCCACTTGGTTTAAGCACCCTGGGAGTTTCGCCAGTCGGATTGGAAAGCGTGTTTTTACTGAGTTGAAATTAAAGTCCAACACAGCCGTACAATGGGATAGCTGGCGATTTTGGGAATCATTAGCAGCAGGATGCGTAACTCTTCACATAGATTTTGAGAAATACGGTTTTGCTCTCCCTACAATGCCAAAGAACTGGCAACATTACATCGGGATAGACTTAGATAATGTACAAGAAGCTGTAGATAGAATAGCAGCACAACCGGAAATTCTTGAAGAAATCGGCACGGCGGGGAGACGTTGGGCATTAGAACACTATAGCCCTGTCCCGATGGCGATCGCCTTTCTCAAAACAATTGGGTATCACGATCTGCAATGTGCAAGTACATCCAACAACGGACAAGGCTCTTTGAAATCGAGCCGTACTACTAGTGGTCTGTCAACCCAGAATTGACAGGTGGTTGTTGGGTGCTTGGTGCAGCTTTGCTGCACCAAGGCTTATGACAGTTGCGTAAGTCCTGTAAACTTAACAAAATTTTAAACTAGCAGTTGCGATCTTGCACCTTGGTAGGGGAACAATATGGCAGGCAACAGCTTGTGACTTTCAAAGCTGGCTGTCACCAGACAAGTCCTCTATAAAGCTGAAGGAGTTTTGGCGTTGACTAGATATGAACCACTCAGTATAGATTGTTTGCGATCGCAACAACATTTAGATGGAAGCATCGCTAAGTTTCCCTGTTCGTTTGCAGAAGCAGTTGCTCCGATCGAAACGTTGGTATTCCAGGAATTTAACCGCCAAATTATTAAAAATCAGCTTTACTATCACGCAAGAGAGCATATAAATACTGATGTTATTATTACTTTTTAATGTAGGAACTCATTCATATGCTATTGAAAGTTCTCATGTGGTTGAAGTGATCCCTAGAGTTGCTTATAGGGAAGTGCATCACGTACCAAAATATGTCGCTGGTTTATTTAATTATCGAGGAACCATTGTACCTGTTATTGATTTGTGCCACTTGATTCGAGGAACACCAAGTCAAACACATTTAAGTACCCGTGTGATTGTTGTTAGTTATCCTGGTAAAAATAACCTATTGCAGTACATTGGTTTGATGGCAGAACGAGTTGTCAAAACTCTGAACAAGTCAAAAACGGAGTTTGTTTCCTCAGGGTTGCTAGCACATGAAGTTCCATATTTGGGGGAAATGATTATGGACGAAAAAGGAATGATTCAGCATATTCATCTAGCTCGTTTATTTACGAATTTACAACAAATCAATTTGTTAGAACCAAAAGAGGGAAAAACAAATGACGTTAACAGCTATTGAAACCCTTTTGAGTCAAAGAATTGGAATAGATGCTAGTATAATAGGCTCTCGCAAAATTTCTAAAGTAGTGGATAAGCGCCTTTCTGCTTGCGGGCTATCTAATATAGAAACTTATCTCAAGCTTCTACAAACCTCTCCACAGGAATTTGAAGAACTCGTGGAACAAATCGTTGTTCCAGAAACCTGGTTTTTTCGCGATCGCAAATCCTTTGATTTTCTCATCAATTTTGTTCGCTCTGAATGGTTACCCAAATTCTGTCATACCAAACTTCGTGTTTTGAGTGTACCCTGCTCGAGTGGTGAAGAACCTTACTCAATCGCTATTGCTTTGATGGAAGCGGGATTACGCACAGATCGGTTTAGCATTGATGCTATTGATATTAGCAAACATGCGATCGCCAAAGCACAGCAAGCAATTTATAGCAAAAATTCATTCCGTGGTGAAGAATTTGTTGAACGCAATCGCTATTTTCAACAAACAGCCGAGGGCTTTGAAGTTCTACCATCTATTCGCAGTCAAGTCACTTTTCGACAGAGCAATATTTTGAGTGCATTTTCTGTTATTCAAGCCAAGTATAATGTCATCTTTTGCCGCAATTTATTAATTTATCTTAAACCATCTACCTGCACTCAAGTCCTCAATCTTGTCGAACGACTGTTACTCCCTAACGGGTTGCTTTTTGTTGGCTCTTCGGAAACTGGAAAAATCAAGAGCGATCGCTTTACACCCATTCGCCAGTCTTTTACCTTTGCCTACTGTAAGGTTGAGAGTAGCCAATTGCCAATACAAAAAATAGAATTAAAAAAAGACAAACACATACAACTTAATAAGTTCAATCAAAAGCCAATCCGACACTTGTCTTCTTGTCTCAAGAAAACACCCACCGCTTCTACCATTAGTTACACTAAAACACAATCCACTATTCATCAACCGAATATTACGCAACCTCATGAAAATCTTCACATAGCTAAAAAATTAGCTGATGAAGGACAAGTGGAAGTAGCAATTCATTATTGCAAACAGTATCTCGAGAGCGAGCAAACTAGTGCGGAAGCTCATGTTTTATTGGGTACACTATACCAGGCAAAAACTGAGTACAATCAGGCGGAACGGTGTTTCCAAAAAGCTCTTTATCTCAATCCAAACTGTTATGAAGCATTGATGCAGCTTGCTCTCCTAAAAGAATATCGCGGAGATCTAGTGAGTGCATCAATTCTTCAGCAACGAATCCAAAAGTTAAGGATAGGGATTAAGGAGTAGGGATTAGGAGCTAGAGGGTAAGTCACAGTCATTCCTTGTCATACCATTTTGGATTGAAAAAGTTGTACTTAGATTGAATTTTACCAAATAGTCCGTCTCACTCTTTTCCAATTGGTATCAACACCTTTTCTCTGACTTTTACTTCCCTACCACCTATCTCATACCCCCTAAACGTTATCTTCTACCCTCAACCTCCTAATATGTTAAGCAATACATTTAAAAATCAATCCTTGCAAGGTCGAATCATGACCTCCTTCATTTTGATGGGTATATTAATTCTCATTGTAGCTGTGGTAGGCTTGTTTGCCACATTTCGTCTGAGTAGCAATATTAATACATTAAGTAATAACAGTTTACCCAGTATAGTTGGATTGTGGAAAGTCAATGAAGGTCAAACGCAAATAGAATCCTCAGAAAGAGCTTTATTAATTCCAGGACAAACATTACAAGAACGGCAAACTGAATTGGAAAGAATCAAAAATGCTTGGAAACAAATTAATGAGGGCTTTAAGCAATACGAAGAGACACCTCGAAGTGAAGAAGAAGATAGAAACTATAAGAAATTGTTAGACAACTGGGATAAATGGAAAAACAACCATGAGGAATTTCTCAGAATTGAACGACAGTTTGAAAGTATGGAAATTCTCAATCCTTATGCTAAAGAAATGGAACTTTGGCGTCAAGGAAAAGGAACTTCACCAGAAATGACAGAAATTCAAAAAGCAGTGACGGCTTTCGACCAAATGCGCGAGCGCGTAAAAGGAAATCGCAATTCTTTTGAAGCAGCCACTACATCACTTTTAGAATCAATCAGAATTAATGAGGACACGGCTTCAAAAGCTGATAAATCGTCTGAAGATGATATCAGCCAATCACGATTCGCAACCATTATTGCCATATTGATTGGACCTGCGATCGCTATCTTCTTTGGCAAATATTTCAGCAATATCATTGCCAAACCTTTGGGAGCTAAGATTGCAGGAGTTGTGGATGTTGCTCAAAGAATATCAGGTGGCGATCTCACCACACAAATTCAACTTTCCGAACAAGAAGACGAGATTGGCAAGCTGCAAAGAGCTTTTCACACCATGAGTAAAGACTTGAACGCTCTGATTCGTCGCGTTCAACAATCAGGGGTACAAATTACAACCTCTACAACTCAAATTGCTGCTTCTGGAAAAGAATTGGAGGCTACAGTTGCAGAACAACTCGCATCAACCAAAGAAGTCACAACAACAGCTCGTGAAATTGCTGTCACCTCTAAAGGACTTGTGAAAACAATGGAGCAAGTTGCAGATATGGCTCAAGCCACTGCGATCGCAGCGAGTGATAGCCAAGATGAACTTGCAGAGATGGAAAGCGTGATGCGACAGCTTGCAGAAGCAACCACCTCCATTACTTCAAAGCTGGGCATCATGAATAAAAAAGCTGGTAACATTAATAACGTTGTCGTTACCATCACCAAAGTTGCCGACCAGACCAGCATTCTATCTTTGAATGCAGCCATTGAAGCAGAAAAAGCAGGAGAATACGGAGCAGGCTTTGCTGTCGTAGCACGAGAAATCCGACGCCTTGCCAATCAAACTGCAGTCGCCACTTTAGAAATCGAGCAGATTGTCAAAGATATGCAATCAGCTGTAGCTGGTGGAGTGATGGAAATGGATAAATTCAACAATTCTGTCAGCAGTAGTGTTGACCGGATTGGCAAGATTAGCAACCAGATTGGTGCAGTCATTCATCAAGTGCAGAGTTTACCTCCCCAGTTTGAACAAGTCAGTCAAAGCGTAGAAGAACAATCTTTTGGGGCGCACCAAATTAGCGAAGCCATGGCGCAATTGACAGAAGCATCCCATCAAACAGTAGATGCTTTACGCGAAACCAATAGCGCCTTAGAGCAATTAGATGATGCCGCCCAAGCATTACGAGGAGAAATTTCTCGCTTTAAAGTACAAAGTTAGGGGTCTGTATGTTAAATGATTGCTGGAATCAAATTGGAGTCATGGGCGATCGCTCCTGTAGCGAATTAAAAACCGTAATTCACTGCCATGACTGTCCTGTTTACGCCGCCGTAGGCGATAGTTTGCTAGAACGAGATCCCCCACTCAACTACATGGATGAGTGGATGAATATTCTCTCAGAAACACCCGTTGATGAAGAAACCGAAAGCAATGAAGCGATTATCAGGACAGAGGAAGCCATTTCCATCGTCATCTTTCGACTTGCTCGGGAGCGATTGGCTTTTCCAGTGGTCATTTTGCAAGAAGTGACTCATCCATGCGTGATTCAACCTCTACCCCACCGGAGCAACGAGTTATTTTTAGGATTGGTGAACATTCGTGGGGAAACATTACTTTGTGCTTCTCTCAGTTACCTGCTGAATCTGCAAACAACAGAAGAAACTTCTCACGATATCAAACGAATGATCGTAGCAGGACAAGGGAACGACAAATGGGTTTTTCCAGTTGATGAAGTTCATGGAATTTACCGCTTTCACTCTCAGGAGTTACGGGATGCTCCCGTTGTGATTACTAAAGCTACTCAAGGTTATACCAAAGGAATCATTCATTGGCAGGGAGAAAAAGTGAATTATCTGGACTCTGAATTGTTGTTTTACACTCTCAATCACAAAATTTTGTAGCGGTGAGGGATTAGGAGGTAGGGAATAATTATTAACTAACAATTAATTCGATCTATGAATGAATACTCCGTAATGGATCTGTTTCGTCAAGAGATTCAAGCTCAGGTGACAATCTTTCGGGAAACTCTTGAGATACTAAGAACGCAGCCCTTTTCCATGACAGAACTCGAACAAGCAACTCAAGCAGCTCATTCAGTATGGGGAACTGCTCGACTTGTAGAGTTGGAGGTTGCTTCTGACTTGGCGCAAGTTATGAAGCAGTGTTTTATGGCTGCTCAAGATAAAACTGTAACGCTTGGTGAAGAGCAGATCGAGCTTTTACTTCATGCTAGCGATTTACTTTTGAGTATGAGCAAAGCAGCAGATGGAGATTTCAAGCAATGGCTCTCAGATTATTCTTGGGATTTAGCCACGACTCAAAAGGCAATTTCAATCTTACCGACTGTAAATGTACTACAATTAGAGGACATTCATGCTGTAAATGTACTGAAAATTGAAATAAAGACAGCACAATTAGATACAACGGATTCTGTAAATGCATTGCCTAGCGAGACTCCCGTACCGCCATCAGATGCAACTCATTCTGTAACGACCCTAACAGGCGATGATGATGGTTCAATGATGGATCTGTTTCGTTTGGAAGCAGAAGCGCAAATTACTGTCATGAATGAAGGGCTGTTAGCCCTAGAAAGCAATCCTCACTCAGCACAAGTATTGGAAACATTAATGCGAGCCGCTCACTCAATTAAAGGGTCTGCTCGAATCGTTGCACTTGATGCGGTGGTTAACTTGGCTCATGTTATGGAAGATTGCTTTGTAGCAGCGCAAAATAAAACCATAACTTTAGATTCCGACCGAGTTGATGTACTGCTCCAAGCAGTAGATTTATTGCAAGGCATCAGCGAGGTGAGCAATGCAGATTTACATCAATGGCTGGCTAACAATGAAGCAGCTTTTGAACGGATGCGAGTCTCTGTAGAGACTATTTTAAATCCCAAAGCGGCACCTTTACTTATCCAAGAGAACACTTCTAACGCTCCCGTTCCTGTTTCATCTCTACTGGGAACTGAATTAAATCCCGATTCAGCGCTTGTTGTGGTGAACCAATCTCCACCACCTGCTCAAGTAATGGTTCAGGAGCGTTCGGAATTGACTGCTCCTTCTAGTTCTGCATCCGAACAGATTGCTGTTCAAGATAGAGTGGTGCGGGTCAGTGCTGAAAATTTGAACCGGATTATGGGTTTGGCGGGGGAGTCATTGATTGAAGCGAACTGGTTGCAACCTCATGCAGATTCTATGATGTCTCTCAAATGGCGTCTTGTCGAACTTTCTAGAACTTTAGAACATTTGCAAGATGCTCTTGACAGAGGAGCATATCAACAAGATGGGAAGGAATACTTGGAGGAGGCGCGACAACGGGAGCAAGAATGTCTTGATTTTTTGAGCGATCGCCTCAACGAATTGGAGCTTTATGCTCAACGAACTGCTAATCTCTCGGATCGTCTTTATCGGGAAGTTATTACTTCCCACATGCGCCCCTTTGCTGATGGCGTACAGAGTTTTCCACGCATGATTCGCGACTTAGCACGCAAGCTGAACAAGCAGGTAAATTTAGAAATTGTTGGTAAAGCAACATCGGTGGATCGCGACATTCTTAAAAAACTGGAAGCACCTCTGACTCACATTCTCAGGAATGCTGTGGATCACGGAATTGAACTTCCAGAGGAACGTGCTGCTACAGGAAAACCAAGTGCAGGTACAATCCGTTTGGAAGCTTTCCATCGAGGAGGTATGTTAGCAATTACTATTGCTGACGATGGTCAAGGTATAGATCCAGAGCAGTTGCGCCAGAAAGTTATTAATAAAAACCTGACAACGGCTGAGATAGCAACTCAACTCTCAATTAGCGAACTGATGGAGTTCCTGTTTTTACCAGGATTTTCCACAGCAAAACAGGTGACTGAAATTTCCGGGCGTGGTGTTGGGTTAGATATTGCCAAGAGTATGGCGCAAGAAGTCGGTGGAACGGTGCGTGCTGTTTCTCAAAAAGGATTGGGAACAAGTTTCCACTTTCAATTACCTTTGACACTCTCTGTTGTTCGCACGCTACTAGTTGAAATTTCTGGAAGACCTTATGCCATTCCCTTAGCTAGAATTGGTCACATTATCACAGTGGAACGTTCAGATGTTTCTGATGTCGAGAATAAACAATATTTCACGATGAATCAGAAAAATATTGGTTTGATTGCTGCTCATCAGATTCTAGAACTCAGCGAACCCTCACCCACGTCCGGACCACTTTCGGTGGTTGTGGTTAGCGATCGCGATGATACCTATGGATTGGTCGTCGATAAATTTCTCGGCGAACACGATTTGGTTGTCAGACCTCTAGATCCCCGCTTGGGGAAAGTTCCCGATATCAGTGCAACATCCTTACTCAGCGATGGGTCACCAGTTCTGATTGTGGATGTCTCGGACATAGTGCGCTCGATGGATGCCATTCTGAATGCAGGACAACTGACCAAAGTTGGTGTTGTCACAGCAGAAGAAATGGCAAACAAGCGTAAGAAAATTTTAGTCGTTGATGATTCTATTACGGTAAGAGAAATGGAGCGCAAGTTGTTGGAGAACCGGGGTTATCAAGTGGATGTTGCTGTTAATGGTATGGAAGGATGGAGCGCTGTTCGCACCAACCATTACGACTTGGTCATCAGCGATATTGATATGCCACGAATGAATGGAATTGAACTCGTTCGGCAAATCAAGAATCATCCCCGCCTGCACTCTCTACCTACCATCGTTATGTCCTACCGAGACCGGGAGGAAGACCGCCTTCAAGGCTTAGAAGCAGGTGCAAATTACTACTTGACAAAAAGTAGTTTTCATGATGATACGCTGATAAATGCTGTTGTCGATTTAATAGGTCGTTAATATTATGAGAATTGCCATCGTTAACGACTTAGCCATTGCTGTAGCGGCGCTCCAAAGAGTCTTGTTAAAAGTTCCCGATTATCAAGTTATCTGGGTTGCTCGTGATGGAGCCGAAGCAGTTGCCAAATGCAAACAAGATACACCAGATCTAATCTTAATGGATCTGGTGATGCCTGTGATGGATGGGGTAGAAGCAACTCGTCAGATCGTGCAAAACTTTTCTTGTGCGGTTCTGATTGTGACGGTGAGTGCAGAGCAAAATGTTGCCAAAGTCTACGAAGCAATGGGTTATGGCGCACTTGATGCTGTTGATACTCCAGTCTTAGGTCAAGAAAGCGCTCAGACAGCAAACCAGTTATTAACGAAAATTTCCAGAATCCGCAAACTGCTGAAAGTCTCTCCCACAAATACAAAGCCATCTGTTCGATCTCCTCAGTTAGAGCGGCGTAACAATCTCGTGTCTGGAACCTCTTTAATTGCTATTGGTTCTTCAACAGGCGGACCGAAAGCACTCGCCTCGATTTTGTCAAAGTTACCCGCCAATTTTCCTGCAGCGATCGCCATTGTTCAGCACGTTGATGCCGATTTTTCAGCAGGATTTGTGGAGTGGTTAAACCAACAAACAGCATTGCCGGTGAGATTAGCCATTGCAGGCGATCGTTTGCAAGCGGGGACAGTTCTCGTTGCTGGTACAAACGACCACCTGTATTTAAAGCCGGACTTAACCCTCAGTTACATCAAAGAACCGATAAATTATCCTTACCGTCCATCTGTTGATGTCTTTTTCAAAAGTCTCGCCCAACACTGGACGCGTCAGGGAATTGCTGTGCTGTTAACGGGAATGGGAAGAGACGGTGCTCTTGGCTTAAGTGCCTTGAAAACTCAAGGTTGGCATACTATTGCCCAAGACAAAGCAAGTTGTGTGGTGTATGGAATGCCCAAAGCGGCGGTTGAGTTAGATGCAGCTGTAGAAATTTTATCCCCTGATGCCATCGGCTCTGCACTCACTTCTAGCCCTTATTTAAAATCCAAAATCTAAAACCTCCAATCTCCCCATCTCTCAATCCCCCAATGGACGAGCAAATCACTGTATTACTTATTGACGACCAATCCATCATCGGTGAAGCCATTTCTCGAATGCTCGCTCCCGAAAAGGATATTGTGTTTCATTACTGTAGCGATCCGACCCAAGCAATTAAAGTCGCCAAAGATTCCCAACCAACTGTTATTCTGCAAGATTTGGTTATGCCACAAATGCAAGGGCTGCTGTTGGTAAAATTTCTGCGTTCCAAAGATGCACCCACTTGCAATATTCCTCTCATTGTGCTGTCTAGTAAAGAAGAACCTGTTATCAAAGCCAAAGCATTTGAACTTGGGGCAAATGATTATTTAGTCAAACTACCCGATCGCATGGAGTTAATTGCTCGCATTCGCTATCACTCAAAAGCTTACATTAACTTTCTCAAGCGATTGGAAGCGGAAGCCCTCTTCAAAGCTGAAATTCTCCGTCAAGCAGCATATATAGAGCAGGTTGATAAGGTAACATCTGCAGCGAGTGATGTAGAACGAGATGCTTTTCAACCAGAGGCTCTTGCAGAAGTTACCAAACGCAGCGATGAACTCGGACAGCTAGCAAGAGTCTTTACCAACATGGTGAAAACCGTCAAAACACGGGAAAAAGAGCTAACAAGTGCCAACGCTCAGTTAGAGTCTTTGTTAAAAGCTTACGGGCGGTTTGTACCTCACGAATATTTGCGGTTTTTACGCAAACAAACGATTACGGATGTGCAACTGGGCGACCACGTCAGCAAAATAATGGCGGTTATGTTCAGCGACATTCGCTCCTTCACAACCATTTCTGAGACTATGACACCCCAGGACAATTTTAATTTTGTCAATGCTTATTGCAAGCGTGTCAGCCCTGAAATTCGCTCTCACTACGGTCTTATTGTTAAATTTTTAGGTGATGGGATGATGGCTGTGTTTCCTGAAGGGGCTGATGATGCGGTGGCATCTGGAGTTGCCAAACTCAAACGGGTTCAAGAATATAATAAAGAACGTGCGGTGAAAGGTTATTTTCCCCTCCATATAGGCATAGGGATTCATGTCGGGCATGTGATGTTAGGTATGGTGGGTGAAGAAAACCGGATGCAGGGGGATGCTTTGTCCGACACTGTTAACCTGACAGCTCGCTTGGAAGGGCTGACGAAATTTTATGGTGTGTCAATGCTGATCTCCGAGCAAGTGCTGCGTCATCTTAGTAGCCCAGAAAAGTATCAGATTCGGTTTTTGGATCGGGTAATTGTCAAGGGACGGACGGAAGCGATCGCCGTTTATGAAGTCCTCGATGCAGAAATTGAAGAAGTTCAAATCCGAAAACTGCAAACACAATCAGAGTTTGAGCGAGGTTTGGAATCCTACAAGAACGGTGAGTTAGAACTAGCAAAAACGTATTTTGAAAAAGTACTTGCTATCCATCCTTTAGATAAGACAGCGATGCTTTATTTAGAACGGGTGCAAACATTGCAGGAAAGAGGAGTTCCTAACAACTGGAATGGCGTGTGGACATTTACTGAGAAATGAAAACCAAGATAATACTTACCTGAGTGCGATCGCTCAATGTATCCCGTTTAAAAATTGTTGAAATTTACTGTAAGCGTCTGCCCTCCCACCATCACTTCATCACCCGGTACTAATTTCCGTCTTCGCCTGGTTTCAACTGAACCATTGACTTTGACATCGCCTCCCTGAATCATCAGTTTTGCTTGCCCACCAGTCGGAGTGACACCCATCAACTTCAAAAACTTGTCTAATTCAATTGTACTGTTGCTTGTGTCCATAAGCCGTGGGAGAAGTAATATCCAAGCATTTTTACCGGGACAGAAGTTTTAGGGGCAGGGCTCGAACCTGCGTCCAGTCGGTCCAGAGCCAACCGCTCTACCACTGAGCTACCCTGTTGTCTATTCTACTTTATTGCTCCGATCCTGCAATCTTTCATGATGTTTTTGTAACGTACTGCGATGTATCTCATCTCCTATTGGGATATCGCGCTTAATTGTTTTGCCAGAGAAGAACCCTGAATTACGCAAGACTTCAGCCAACATGGGATTAGCGACCGAAACTCCATGCACCAGTTCCGGTGTTGCTTTAAATGCAACTGGTTTGCCAGAAGGACGTGGGACAGTCCATCCCTTCTTTACTGGATCGACATTATGTTTTCGACAAGTTGATTCAACCAGATTGAGGTTGCACGATTGCTGACCAGATAGAATTTCCCAAGGTAGCGGGAGTTCATTCCAAATGAATGTGTCGGGATCGAGTCCGGAACCGACACTGTAGTGCCATGCAACAACATCGGCTGCCATAAGGCTCAGCACTTTACCGAAACAGATGGTTTGAAGAATCTCTTCTGCCCCCATTGCATAAAGTAGTGCCATCCAGTTATCCCTGGCTGTGTTCCAAGCACTTGCTGTATTATTCCAAGTGCTAGAATCATTGCCGCGACGGACAACCATAGTGGAACGGTTGATGTTAGAGCGCTCCCATACATCTAGGAGTAATCTGGCAATCTCCTCAAGAATTCCATACCATCGCCCCAACAGTTCTCCTTTTTGGGCATCGCTCAGATAAGCCAGAACCTCTTGTGTAGGATAGACATGAGCGATCGCCCACCAGTTTGTATTTGCACTGTTTCGGCAACGCTTGAAAAGCACATCAGCAATCTCATCGTATGGACGCTGCTGACCATAAATTGTAAACTCACTCCGCAAGTTGCAGCGGGCAGTGTAGTAGGCAATGAAACATGCAGTGTCGCGATCGGTCGAAAAGTCTCCCCATGGCAGGCTATGAGCCAGTCCAGACTTTCCAACTTTTGTAAACATGAGCTTCTTCAACTCGTAAATCAGCTTATGCAGCTTAGCTTCCATTCGAGCCAGGTGACGAAAAAGTTTGTTGTAGCGCCGCTTTGAGATATCCATCCCGCACTCATGCCGTTCGTTACGATTTAAGCGATCTGCTTTGAAATCATTGCTACCAAAAGACTTATGAATCTCCTGGCTGATATGACGAATAAACTGTTCAACAGCATCGGGATGGTCACAGGCTTCAGTGTCTAATGGATAGGCAGTTGTAAATAACTCCATCGCTTTGTTCACCTGACGTTGCAAACCAATAGGCTTAGCAAAATCTTGCAACATTGAGGTATAGCCGAAGAAGTGTTGCCGCAGAGAACCTTTAGCTGCCTTTTGTAAAGAGGACTGCTCGGCTTGGTTTAATTGATTCTGTAGTAACTCAAGAATGTTATCAGCAACATCTTCTGGGCGTCTGCGCTGATTGAGGGAACGATAAAGCCATTGCATTCGAGCGTCATTTGTTATATTCACTTCGTTTACCAGCCCAACAGACGAAGCCTAGCCTACCATTATAACATTATTGCCACTTCAGCGATTTACCAGACTCGTTTCGACCTCAGAAAAAATCAGGCTAAGCAGTCACTGGGTGCGAGCATCGGTCATTTGCGCTTATAGAACCCATCCTTTACAAAGCTTGCTGGAAGTGCGAGCTTGCGTTGCGATCGATGATAGCCTTTGCAGCCGCATCGCATGAGCACAACATACAAATTAGCTTTTCTTATGAATACTATTTATATTGATAAGTCAAGCACTCTTGATATTTTGTAACAATATCGTTATATTTATTTACATAAGTTAATAAATAAGGAAACGAGCTATGTACACCACTGTTAACGAAGATGGCATCCTCAACAACTATCCAACCGAAACAAAAATGCAGTTTGCTGAATACCCTGCAATTTGGGAACAGCGTCAATATCTTATCCAAGGCGTGTTTGCTACATTACTTGTCGCTACTCTCGTTCTGGTTGCTTTTACTGCTAGTTAAGACGAGTAGATTTGCTTCAAACTTCAATCGACAATTGGTTTTCATGTTCTCCCTAGCGATCGAGGCTGGGGTTTTTCCATTGAAAGAGCGTTATCTCAAAGTAACTGCAAGTGTAAGTGCAATATGGCTGTACTCATAGCAGGCAGTTGGCTTATCTCACTGTGGATAGAGGTGACATACTAAAATAAACCAGATTTGACACTCCTCAATTTCACTCAACAATTCAATTAGGCTTTCAAGCATACTATGAATAGAAAGCAATATTAAAGCTTTTCAATCACAACTAATTTAATCACAAATTCGGAGAAAAAAGATGAAAGACAATCAACACGAACAATTGTTTCAGGAACTTGGCAATGAGGTGGCTGCTATCTGTACTGGAGGTGCAGCATATTTATACAAGGATGATGGATATAGAGGGGGGATGCTAACATTTACTGAAGGTACTGACGACCTTCATTGGTATGGTTTCAACGACGAAACCTCATCTATTCAGATTACAGGGACTACTCCTTGGATATTTTATGAAGACACATACAACAGAGGTAAAGCTGTAGTACTCAACCCTGGTTCCTATAACAAATACCAATTAGCACAAATGGGAATCAAAAATGACTCGATTAGTTCTCTCATTCGAGCCGATCTCGATCCGACCCGAATACTCGTTTAGTTCTAAGAGGCGGATAATTCCTCCCAGAGTTCCTCTGTTGTAAGATTTGGGGTACTAGTAGTATCAGAACAGAAAACCAGGTTAAGCTTAAAAGTCTTATTGCATAAAGATTTTATTGAGAGTTGTAGTAGCTCAATGCATGAAATCGCATTCGTCACCTCTTAACGAAAAAATCAAGGGTTTCAGCGCATGAAACGTAAATGTAGTATTTATGTAGTACTAATACCTGGTTTTCTGTTCCAATGATACTTGTACCCCCATTCTCATGCGTCGAGGGCGGTAGATTATAAGAATGTTTTTGAGGTGCAAAACCAATTGGGGCATAACAAAACAGATGCCACGAAACTATACGTCCGCACGAAAAAAGACGCGGGCACTGGTACGGTGTTACCGAGGTTCCGATCTAACAAAAACAAAAAAACACTCCTCGCCAATAATTTAGGGGTCACGCCGACAAGGGTGACCGTCGCTTCCTAGTTGTTGTAAGTTGACATAAACATTACTAATTATTCTAATTTTCCGAAATCATTCGATTAGGCATGGTAGTTATTATGAGAATAAACGACTATAAATAACTTCTATAACTAGCTACGGGGACATACCCAACTTTAAAGCCCAGTCGCAATTGACCGGGCTTTTGGCATAGAAAAGTAGTTGTATAATCCCAAGTAAAGAAGCTAAGAAAGATGAATGCGAATCCTTATCTTCAAGCTGTGGTGGAAGCCCCATACTACGAGGATAAACCATTATTTCCGTGGGCTATTGCGGACTACAAGTCGTTCGAGTTTATTCGATTGTCTGGCAAGATGACGGACCGGGAGGTCGGTTTGGTCTTCGCTCAACTAATCCAGTACAACGATTTAGAATGCGAGGGGAACGCGAACAATGTGTTACACCGAGTCATTCAAGCTACAAGTTTGGTTTTACCAAAAAACTGGGTTTAAAGCCCCGTCCTTCAAGGACGGCTTTACATTATTTTATCTAGCAATATAGCAGATAAAATATGTTATAATCAGGACATGATAGTAAGAGAAGCCAAGCTAAAAAACGGAACCAAAGAGCAATACTTAGCCCTTGATGAGGCTATCAGAACAACGCAGTTTATTAGAAATAAAGCTGTACGGTTTTGGATGGACAATAAAGGAGTTAGTAAAGCTATTTTGTACAACTTATGCAAAGATTTGGCAGCAGAGTTTCCTTTCGCAAAGAAGTTAAACTCTGCTGCTAGACAAGCTAGTGCTGAACGGGCTTGGGCTGCTATCTCTACGTTTTATTCACGATGCAAAAAAGGTTCGGGGAAGAAAGGCTATCCAAAATTCAAAAAACATTGCCGCTCGGTAGAGTACAAAGTTTCGGGATGGAAGTTATCAAGTGATTGTAAATCAATCACCTTCACTGACGGCTTTGAGGCTGGAACTTTTTCTATATTTTGCAACAATGAAACTCAAGAAGACTTGCACAGATTAAAGATTAATCGGGTGCGAGTAATTAGAAAAGCAGACGGTTATTATGCTCAGTTTTGCTTTGATGCTGACCGCAAGGAAACAGGAAAATATACGGGTAACGTTGTTGGGTTAGATTTGGGGTTAAAGTTTTTCACCAAAGATCAACACGATAATGCCGTGATATATCCACAATTCTTGCGTTCGTCAGAAAAGCGATTAAAGAAAGCCCAACGCCGTCTGAGTAAGAAATTCGTCAAGGGTGCTAAACCCCAATCAAAAAACTATCACAGACAAAGGAAAAGACTGGGTAAAATCCATCTAAAAATTCAGAGGCAGCGTCAAGACTGGGCAATTAAGCAAGCTCGGTGCGTAGTCCACTCTAACGATGTGGTTGTCTATGAAGATTTAAAGATTGCCAATATGGTAAAAAATCATCAATTGGCTAAGTCCATTTCTGATGCTGGTTGGTATCAATTCACTCAATGGCTAGACTATTATGGCAAGATTTGGGACAAAGCAGTTGTGGCGGTGTCACCTAACTACACATCACAAGATTGTTCTAATTGCGGTCATAGAGTGAAAAAATCTCTCAGTACCAGAACGCATTCCTGTCCTAAGTGCAAAATTGAACTATGCCGAGATACCAATGCGGCTCTGAACATTTTGCAAAAAGGAATGAAGATACTCGGTACTGAGTGGCAACTAAACGGTACTTCTGGGCAAGAAGAATCCGCCTCTTGCGAGGGAAAGCATGGGGAGAAGACCGCCTCTACTATTGAAGGGAAACTCGATATAGCAAGTGGACTTCTGTGAACCATGAACTAGAATCACCGTGGCTTCAGCCCGGTGAGTATGTCAACGGGAGGTCTCCAGGTTAGGACTGCTACCGATAAAGTAATTAACCCAAGTTGCTGTTGTGGACTAGAAACGTGGCGAGACTGGTTGAGGTTTGTGAAGAAAGGTCAATCGCCTTGGCTTGGACACGATCCAAGTCCGTGGGTCGAAAAGGTAGGAGGTTTGGTTCGCGTGTGGTCAGATAAGGGAGCGAAGGCATTTCACATAGACTTTGAGCAATCCAAGTTTGAAGCGGAACTAAGCAAGGTGCAGCAAGACTTGAATGCACTCTTAGAACGGAGCGAGGACTGGGCTAGTAGAGAGGGGTGTTCAGAACCCAGCAAGTTATCCGGCAAGTTCGACGAATGTTTCAATATTTCACGTTGGCAGCGATAGCGAACGAGCAGGTGATAACCTCTTAACTGTACCTTCGCTCCGTACCAAAAGGTTGCATCCGTCCGCCAGGGCTTCTAAATCTTCCCGGCTGGGTCTGACAGCTGTATCTATGACCACGTGTTCAAAGTTGCGGCTGTGTATACTCGCTTGCAATAAATCCACCACTTTAATGGGTTAAGGTTAGATTGCTTGTATGTTGGTTCTTGCTGAGTCATCACTTACATCTTAATGATACTGCACTTTTGGGGATGGCGAAAGTGTTATGCACCATGAAGGGCGGATAGCAAACATTGGCTTCATAATATTATGTAGTATTTCATGGAGAAAAAGACCATGCAAAGTAGAAAATTACGCTCTAATGTGGGTAAAGATGGAATCTTGCATCTTGATATCCCGATTGGTGTAACAGACAAAGAAATAGAAGTTATGGTGATTTATCAGCCAGTAGAACTATCAACACAGGCAGAAACACCAGAAGAGTTGGGATGGCCTGTTGGTTTTTTTGAGCAGACGGCAGGTTCGTTACAGGATGACCCAATAGTAAGATATCCTCAAGGCGAATATGAACAACGGGAGTCACTCTAAGTGATTTATCTGTTAGATACGAATGCTTGCATTGTTTATCTAAATCGCCCTATGTCTGGTGTACGGCAAAGATTACAATCGGTATCACCACAGGATGTGGCAGTGTGTTCAGTTGTGAAAGCTGAACTATTTTATGGTGCGATGAGAAGTAACAATCCCGTACTTACACTTGCTAAACAAGAAGCTTTTTTAAATAATTTTGTCTCCTTGCCTTTTGATGATTTAGCCGCAACAATCTTCAGTAGAATTCGTGCGGAACTGACCAGCTTGGGGACTCCCATTGGTCCGTATGATTTGCAAATTGCTGCTATTGCCTTAGGGCATCAATTAACCCTGGTAACACATAATACTCGAGAGTTTGTCCGAGTGAAAGGGTTACAGATTGAAGATTGGGAAGAAGAGAGTCAATAGCAGTTACCCGCGAGTGACAGTATTTTTTGGCGTGAGTTGCTACGACATTTCCAGTCTAGGGTTTTGGGATAGCAATACCAGTGTCTGTGGCTATCGCCACTTCTAGACGTTGAGCCGAGATCCGACCAAAAACCGACAAGATGGGCTAAAAAGTCTTATCCTGTCTGGGTTGAAAAATTTGCTACATTGAATTCAAAAAGCTGTTATTTACAACGCAAAATCAAGCCTTTTGAGGCCATATTGCAGGAAATTACAAACATCTCGGCTCGATACCGAGTGGGTTCGTTCCGCATGGAGCAAAAGTGCCAGCTTGGGAGTGCTCGAGGCTGGGGTTTTTCCATCGATAGATTCCTGACAAGCGATCGCCTTTGGCGCAAGCTGTACCCAGCTTATCGCGTGGAGCACAAGCTGAAAGAGCGCTCATCGCCAATCCATGCCGAAAGCCCAATTGTGAGAGTGCATAAACAGACTTGGCTGAAACCTATAGAATATTAAAATCGTAAGAGCACCACTTTTTTACCTGATGCTCCACATATATTTTTCGCCATGCCTGTTGAGGAAATTAATATTTATTAAATTACCCCTAACAAAAAACTTTTACTATGAGAAAACTGTCTCTGATTCTCTCCTTAGCTATCCTAGCTTTTGACAGTGTAGTTGTTAACAGCCAAGAAACCTCCTCACCCAATACTTACACTCAATCTGTCACTCGTGAAGTTTTAGCTGATGGCTATCCGACTCAAGATAAAAAGCAAATTCTTGAGCTTGTACGCTATACAATTGCGCCCAGAACAAAACTCCCTACTCATACTCATCCAGGAATGCAGATTGAACGAGTAGAGGCGGGAACTTTAACTTATACTGTAGTTCAAGGAGAAGCTAGAGTAACGAAAGCTAACGGCACAAAATTGCTTCTTCAAAAAGGGAAAACGATACAGCTAACAGTAGGAGATTCTTTGGTTGAACCTGCCGGAATGGTTCATTATGGAGAAAATCAAACAAACAAATCAGTGATTCTGTTGTCTGCTTCTCTATTTAATGCCAATCAACCAAAAGCTATTTTAAGCAATCCTGAAAACAGATGAATTTTAACTTATGTACTTCAAGGTGCTATCAAAGTTTATTTTCTCTGAAAATTCCGGCTGCATCAGCTAGAATCATTGATACAGGTCATCTCACAGAACCCTGGAGTTGGGCAAATGAAACACGCACGTCTAATTATGAATCCAGTGTCTGGAACTGATGAGCCTAATCCCCTGAAATTACCAGATATGCTGGCAGCACTAGAAGCAGAAGGTATTCGGGCGGATCTAGCATTTACCAAACCCGATGAATCTCCGGCGGTCATTGCCCAACGAGTTGTTGAAGAAGGTTACTATGATATGGTCATCGTAGGGGGCGGTGATGGTACGGTCAGCGAAGTCGCAAAAGGATTGCTTCATGCCCCAATTCCACTGGGAATTTTACCTATAGGTACTTATAATAATATTGCTCGAACCCTGAATTTACCAATGGATTTTCTCCAAGCCTGTCAAGTTTTGGGTCGGGGACAAATTAAGAGCATTGATGTTGGACAAGCTAATGACGAGCACTTCTTTTTAGAAGCCGCTGGGGTAGGGCTTGATGCAACTCTATTTCCGATTGGCGAAGAAATCAAGGGTGGAAGATGGGGACGAATGCTTCAAGCTTTTCGCTTAGCCATGGGTTATCAACCGCAAGCTATGAACATTGAGTTAGATCGTCCCATTGGTCAAGCCAGAACTCATCCAGCGCCAACCCCAAGATTTTTAAGACGAAAAATAGCAAGTCGCAACGAATTTCAAATTAAAGCTTTGTTAGTTGTAATTGCAAATACACCTTATTATGGTGCTGCATTTATGGTTGCACCAAATGCGATCGTAGATGATGGTTTGCTCACAGTCACAATTTACCGTCAATTTAGCAAGTGGGAATTGGTTCGTCATTTTTGGTCGATCAGTCGCGGACAGTATCACTACAACCCCAAAATTGAGACTTACCAAGTTGCATCGGTTCGTGTCTCCTCAAATTCCAAATTACCCGTTCATCTTGATGGGCATCAAATTGGTGAAGTTCCGGTAAGGTTGAAAGTACTCAAGCAAGCATTGAAAGTCTTTCTTCCAGATGATGACACGCCAACCTATCAATCTGAAGATGATGCCAATCCACCTGTTGCGCTTCCAGTGGAGTCACAAAAACAAGTGGATGAGTAGATTTTAGATTTCTTCTAGAAAAACAGAAGGGTGGAATTTCATTTTCCCACCCTTCTATTATTAATTATTGCTCGCGATCGCTCGCTGGCTGCTGGTTACCGATCAAACCATCACTCCTGCAAACTTTAGAAGATCGGCGATCTGGCGAATTTCTTTACCATTTGGTAGTTTGACACCTTGGGATGGGTCCCAATCTTGACTCAGAAAAGAGTTATTATCGTTTCTCATCAGACCAATGAAGGTTTCCGCGACAATGCGGCTACCAACTTCACCTAAAGAGTCGCCATTGGCACGAATTTCAGACTCTTTGAGAATGTAATACCATGCTGGAGTCTTTTCTAAGAAAGGTGCGAGGGCTTGATTCATTTGTGGTGAATTCCGGCGTTGAAGTTCTTCAGATGTCAATCTTTTCACACCCAATTTATCAGCTAGACTTTGCCCGGTAGGAATACTGAGGAAGTATCCGCGCAGTAAGTTCCGCTTGGCAAGATGTTTGAGAAGGTCATTGATCGCTTGAGTCTTAGCTGGATCGATTTCATTTTGCATATCTGACAAAAACTTTGTCAAACGCGTATCAATTCTGCGTGCTGAATTTCTACCTCTTATAGAAGCCCTACCTTTGTCAGCAAAGCGGTTCCATTCAATAATCCAGTTAAAGGGTAGAGTAGGATTACCTCCCAAACCTCCTTTTCCTGTAAACAGGAAGAGCAAATCAAATGTTGAATTAGCAACTCGTGATGGAGTGTCTCTGTCTGTAAAATTACGATTGTGGTCATACGCACCACGTATCAAACTATGACCAAATCGATAAGCTGCGACAGAGAATTCAAGGGGCATAAAGAGTTCTCCATTGCGTAGCTTGTAGAATTTCAGTCCACCCGTGAGGATGCTGTCTACTGTCCCCTTGACTGTGAGTGTTTTGAGAAAATCATTAATGACAAGCCATTGGTAATGCCAGCGAACTAACTGCTGCGCTCGGTTAAAAAGAGTTCGATTATCTTTAGCATTTTCAGGTTCGTTAGCTCGTACCCAATCTACAACTGCATTGTGGAACCGTAGAAAGGCAACATGGAACTGTGCCACAATCAGATTCTCATCGTTGCGACTGTCACCAATGATAGCTCTCTTGTTCTCATCGCGTGGCAGATCGCGCATCAAATCGCCTTCTGGCGGAATTTTAACTCCAGGTATACTTGGATCGTCAGTTGCTTGACCCACTTTGAGTTTGACTGGGTCCTTTTCTTGATAAAAATTCTTTGCTTCTGTTGGCTTTTGAGAAGGATCTAGGGTTGGTCCATCACCATAAACACTGTCAAGATCGAATGTCGGTCGGCGCAAATTTTTGAGTTTTTCAATAACAGTACTGGGTGGTAAAGGTTTGAAATCCTCGTTGGTAATGTCAGTTTTTAGATCTTGGGCCGTGCGGTCTGTGTTGGCAGTGATGTCATGGTCAATAAATTGTCCCCAGTAGGTAAAGACTGGAGGTATGGTTGAGCTAATTGGTGCTTGTGGTGGTAGCGGAGCGCTGAAGTCTGTACTGTCAATCATTGCATCGCCCAACGCTTTGAGCTTTGCAATTGTATCTTTGGTATTTGTAGCTGGCAGTAGGCTGTTTGGATCTTTAGCAAGTTCTGGAAAAAGGTAATCAAAATCGGTTTCTACGTCGATCGCCCGCGTCCCAGTTCCTTCAACTTCTTTTTCCTTAATATAACCACCGTGACTAAATTGAAATGGAATGCTTTGCATTATCTTCTCCTCGTTTATGTTTTCTTCTTTAGATGGTTTTGCAGATCGAAGTCGTTAATATTGTTTGAGATTCCCAAACACCCTTGTTTTTGTATAGTTGTCAGTGAAATCAACTTATGCGCTGTTAGCACTCACACTTGGTTGACTGCCTTTTTCTAAGGTGTCAGACAAAACCCTTTTCTGGTATCACCTTCAAGGGTACTTTTAACAATCTGTAATTTTGGTGAGTGCTTGGCGATCGCCCCTGTACAAAAGGTAATGATGATACAGTTTGATTGAATCCGAAAAAAAGCTCTGTAAAATTTAATATTTGGCGGGTACGGAAGTTAGAGTTTAGGAAATGAGGAAGATTTTTATCCTTAAGTGGGAGCGCTCATCGCCTGTGAAGGACTGACTTTGGGATTCTACAATCTAATGTTTTGGCTCTTGTATTATATGACTTTTTTGTCCTCGGTCAGTCCTAGCACAAGTTGCTTTTTTAATACTATTTCTTAGCAATACGCAATATTGCCGCTACACTGCGCTCCACATCAGCATCAGTGGTTGCCCAGGATGATACGCTAATTCGCATGGCTGTGTGTCCCTGCCAAACAGTACTCCCACACCAACAAGTACCATCTGCTTGAATCTCTGCAATGGCACGAAGAGTCGTTTCTGCATCTCCAAAAGATACCAAAACTTGATTCAAAACTACATCATTAAGAATTTGATATCCAGCTGCTTGAATTTCTCTTGCAAAATGTCTCGCATGATGGCAAGTCCGTTCAACAAGATCGGCAACTCCAGAACGACCGAGCGATCGCAGTGCTGCCCAAACTTCAACTCCACGGGCGCGTCTGGAAAATTCTGGTGTGTAGTCAGAGGGATTGCGGCGATCGCTTACAGTTGGTAAATACGAAGCACTAACCGCCATTGCGGCTCTTAACATATCTGCATTGCGAACAAATGCCACCCCGCTATCATAAGGAACATTCAACCACTTGTGAGCATCGGTTGCCCAAGAGTCTGCTTGTTCCACACCAGCTGTCAGATGAGCTAGAGAGGGAGATGCAGCTGCCCAAAGCCCAAACGCACCATCAACGTGTACCCACACTCCCGATTTGCGGGTACGTTCGCAAATCTCCCCTACGGGATCGCATGCACCCGTGTTGACGTTTCCAACTTGGGTACAAACGATCGCGGGACTCGTGACGGATGGGATTGCTTCCGGACGCATCCGCCCTTGAGAGTCTGCGGGTACCTTGACCACTCGATTGCGACCCAATCCCAACAATCCCAATGCTTTGAGCAAACTCGGATGCACTTCTTCGCCAACGACAACTGTAATGGGTGGTGCGCCAAACAACCCATCCGCTTCTACATTCCAACCTACCTGTTCGAGGACAGCGTGACGAGCAGCAGCGAGCGCTGTAAAGTTGGCAACAGTTGCTCCCGTAACGAATGCTCCACCACACTCAGGAGGTAAGTGTAATAAATCCAGAAGCCAGTATAGAGCAACCTGTTCCAAAAAGGCAGTTGCAGGTGTAATGTGAGCTAGCCCGGAATTTTGGTCCCAAGCTCCGGCTAACCAGTTGGCTGCTAGCGTTACGGGGAAAGAACCTCCTGTCACAAAGCCAAAAAAACGAGAACCCGCCATTGCCATCGTTCCAGGGGAACCAAGTTCATCAAGTAACTGTAAAATGAGTTCTGGATCGGCAGAATCTTCAGGTAGTGGCTCATCAAACTGAATCAGCTTAGCGATCGCGTCTGCTGATGGAGCAACTTTACGGTTTTCTAAGGATTCAAGATAACGAATTGCAAGGTTAGAAGTTGTTTCCAAAAGTTTCCGCATTGTTGAAGTTTATATTAAAGTGGCAAAATTATTCTTACCGAGCGCGGACATAAATTTCGATGTCATTCCCTCAAACAGTTAATTTTACCTGCTCGATGCCTTGACGCAACTCGCGCTGTCGCTTGAGCCAAGACTGTCGAACACCGTTGCGAATAACAGGAGCAAATTGACTCGCCCCCCATCTTAAGAATGCACTTTTCCCCAGTCGTTCTGCAAGAGATGCTTCCTCACTTTGAAGTTGCTGTGCTCTTATAATCTCCGATTCTCGCTCGGCTTGAATCTGTGGCAGTGCGGCATCAATTGCTTCATCTCCGGCTTTTGAAAGCAACAGGGGAACGAGATGATTTGCTGTAACGATCGCATCTCGTAATGCCATATTGATTCCTTGGGCGCGGATAGGTGACATGGGATGAGCAGCATCTCCTAAAAGGACTAATCCCGGTACATACCAGCGCGGACAGCGCCCAACCACAACAGATAGCAACACGGGTCGCTCAATGGTGTGAGCATTTTGCTGGAAATGCTCTGCCAACCATGGGGGTGATGCGGAAGCAAGCTTGACAGACCAATCGATGTGTTTCCAGTCTTGAGAGTCACCTTCGTGAAGCGCCCAGCCTACTTGAAGATTGCCTTCTGAGGAACGGAACAACCCAAATGCGTTTTTGTCCCGAACAATTGAATAAAAGATGTTTTTGGTTTCAAAGCGCGGGCTATCTGCCAATTTAAACCATAGAATGTTAAAGCTTTGAGATTGTTGCTCTAGCTCCAATTTGGCGCAACTGCGAACGGTGGAATTCCGACCATCTGCTCCAATGACTAAATCGGCAAAAAACGAGCGATCGTCACTCAGTTTTACACCCGAAACTCGTTTGTCGCTCCAATGTAAATCCCTGACGGTTGAACCCCGGACAAATTCAAAATGGGGGTAGGTGCTGGCAAGATTAATTAATGTTTCAAGGAAAGCAGGCTGTGAAACAAGGGTACAAGGCTTACTACCAGGTTCTAGTGGTTCATTCACTCGAAATAGGGTGCGGTTGTTGATGGAGAATTCCCAACCATCTAAGGGGCGATGGGGAATGGACTCCAGTACGGATAGTAACTCCATTTGTTCTAAGGCATCAAGTCCACTAGGCATCAGTCCTTCACCGCGAAAGGCTCTTTGGAAGTTACGGGATGCTTCAATGAGCTTGACTGCAATGCCTCGTTTTACTAAAAGGAGTGCAAGTGTTGCACCAGTAGGTCCTGCGCCAACAATGACAACTTGATTCATCCAGATTACTCCACTCCGCGCTATCTTAATTTTACAGTAGTTTTCAATTCAGCATTTTTGAATTTGCTTTAACACTGAATTATTTTTGAGATTATATTTAGCCAATCGACCAATTAAGAAAATGTTTATAAAGTCTGTTTCAGTTTTTGTACATCGTTTTTTACTTTCTTTAGCAGTAATGCTGCTAGTGTCCGTGTTGTTACCACTTCAAGCGCGGGAATCTTTTGTCACTACAGCACAGATGAATACGACATTGTTAAATACTATTGATGTCTCAGCCGCTCAAGGTAATGTTGGGATTGGGGTTTTAGACCTAAACACTGGTAAAAGTTGGTTTCGTAATGGCAAGCAGCGCTTTCCCATGCAAAGTGTTTACAAAGTGCCGATCGCAATTGCTGTTTTAAAGCGAGTGGATGAGGGTAAGCTTGGGCTCAACCAATCCGTGACTGTGACCCGTCAGGATTTTGCACCAGGATGGAGTCCAATGGCTCAAGAGTTTAAAGGTAACAGCCAAAAATTTACGGTTCAAGACCTTCTCGAACGTTCTGTTGGAATAAGTGACAATACGGCTGCTGACGTTTTGGTGCGATTGGTGGGTGGAACCGGACAAGTTAACGCGATTTTAAGTAGGCTGAAAATTCGTGATGTCCGTGTAGATAGATTAGAGAGGCAATTACAGTCTGATTGTGTGGGGCTGACCAAGTTTCGCCCGGAATTGGCTGATGAAAAAAAATGGTCTGAAGCTGTACAAAAAATTCCAGATAGTGTTAAGAAATCGGCAATAGAAAAATATCTTACAGATCCGCGAGACACTGCCACTCCTGAAGGGATAATTGATCTTTTGGTTAAGTTACAATCCAATCAGTTATTATCTAAAAAATCGACTGCTTTATTACTTAAAATAATGACTGATTCTCCAACAGGTGCAAAGCGTCTGAAAGCAGGGCTACCTAATAACTGGTCTATTGCACACAAAACTGGTAGCGGTCCTGATGTTTTGGGAATTGGAACTGCGACCAATGATGTTGGTGTCATCAGTTCGTCAAATGGAAAACGAGTGGCGATCGCTGTATTTATAGCTGGTTCTAAAGCCCCTGTAGAAGCTCGGGAAAAAGTGATGTCTGACGTTGCTTCAGCAGTTGTAAAAGCAGTGGAGTAAGCAGCACAAAGCTCATATCAGTTTAGTATTCCGTGTTTCAACCTAAGGTGGTGTACAGACCTTTAGAAAAGAGATGAAACATCGTGAAAAGGAAGAATTAGAATTAAGTTCTCCCCTTTTTTAAGGGGGGTTAGGGGGGATCGAAACCGTAAGAATGCACTTTAGAAGACTTGCGTACACCACCGTAGGTATTTCAACTCGGGTATATGTTAAGAATATCGCAAAACTCCATTATCATTAGAAATTCCCCGAATCGCAATTGATGTATAGTTATACGTGCCATCCATTCTGCGACAATATGCTGTTAAGATATCTCCAGCAATAGTTATGTTCTCACAGGACTCTTGATAACTACTATTGGTTGTAGGGTCGCTATCATAGCGCAAAACTCCATTATCGTTGCAGATTCCCCGAATCAAAATTGATGTATGGTTATATGTACCATCCATTCTGCGACAATATGCTGTTAAGATATCTCCAGCAACGCTCATATTTTCACAGGACTCTTGATAACTGCTAGGAGCAAGCTGTACGGGTTTATCTTTAGTTTTTGTTTTAAGAACTGGAATTTGCCCGGAAGAAGTATGTTCTAGTTGAACCGCAACCTTACCTTCCTCAAAAGCCCTTTGAAACACATCAAGATTATCTGAAGTGGCGTAGCCCAATCCATCGTAAAAACCAATTGCAAATGCGATCGCAGCTTTGTCCCCAATCGGCTGATTCATTCCAATCGCATAATTAATGTATTCACCAATTGCAGTCGCTGGCTTGACAGAATGACAGGCGTTAAGTAACACGCATTCTACATAATTTGCGTGCAATTGAAACAATGATGCCAGTCCTTCTGCGGGGACTGGCTTATTTTCTTCCGCATCGTCTTCTAACAGCAAGCTACCATCTTCTAGCCCGTGTCCGCAAAAGTGAACAATTTGGGGCTTTTCCTCTGCAAGAGCACGGCGAATATCCTGAGGGCGGACAGCAGTTCTGAGCGTAACCTTAAATAAATTCCGTTTTGTAGCGCGGCGAATAGCTTCTTCAATTGAGCGAATTTCTCGATCCAAACGCAATCCATGAGGAATTGCAGCCAGAATTAGGATTGTTTTCACACCCGTGCTGTCACTCATAAGTTGTGTATGAAGCAGGTATTAAGGTTGACGCTTTGATAAAATCAATTTACAGCTTTATTATAGATGAGTCAATTCAGCTATCTTCGATTCTTAAACCTATAAAATGCAGCAAGTAGCCGCTCACATTGGCTTCTTTGTGAAGCAGTTTGAGCAGCTACCCAAAGTTTAGGTGGAGTGGCTGGTGTTGCAATCGCCGCTCAAAT
The DNA here is from genome assembly GCF_000760695.4 of Tolypothrix bouteillei VB521301. Classification (GTDB taxonomy): domain Bacteria; phylum Cyanobacteriota; class Cyanobacteriia; order Cyanobacteriales; family Nostocaceae; genus Scytonema; species Scytonema bouteillei_A. The sequence goes on from NZ_JHEG04000002.1 coordinate 225,120, forward strand.
ATATCTTCAAGCAGATAGCCCGTTCTTTTCTTCGCATTACCCATTGAATTTAAACTCCAAATCCGAGGGATGTACGAACCAGGTGGGAATCATCAGTAATTATCCCTGTTTTCGTATATAAACACACAGATAATTAACATATTTTCTAAAACTAGAGTGATAAAGTACTAAATACCTACTCCTGAGATAAATATGACTCAACAGTTTTCTCCTGACAAAGTCAATTTTATTGATTTAAGTCTAATTAATAATAATAACCACACCCTACTTCAAGAAATGGAACGATCGCATTTAGAGCCATGAATACTTTGTGTATGACTGCAATCTTTTTCTCTGTTTTTGACCATCAAGATTCAGTAATTCAGTACTACTCCTGTTGTAAGAGTGACTCTTAATTGTCACTTTTAATTACACCCTTCTACCAGAAGGATTGGTTGCAGAGTTAGAGTTAGAGAAAACTTTGACAAAATGCATTCAAGCTAAGAAAAATTAGTTGCTACAGCATTGTAGCTGTTTACATTCATAAGTAATTATAATAATCTTTACCATGTTAAAACAAGCTTTATCTGCTATTAAGAAAGTCTCCGCTCGTCTACTCTGTCAGCTTTTAGGACAGCCTAGTATTAGTCATTTAGAAACTCAACTGCAAACTCAACAGGTTCAAATTCAGCAGTTAGAAGAGCAAGAAAGAGCACTTTACCGAGTTATTAGTAAAATCCGAGCTTCTCTGGAGTTAGAAACAATCTTTCGTACAGCCACTAAAGAAACTTGCAAGTTACTCCGCATCGAGCGAATTGCCGTATACCGTTTCCATGAAAACTGGGGTGGAGAATTTGTCAGCGACTTTGAGTTTGCAGAGCCTGGATGGGATGATGTAGAAACATTAGGAAAAAATACGATTTGGAACGATTCTTATTTACAAGAATATCAAGGAGGACGGTATCGTAATAATGAAACCCTAGCTGTTTCAGATATTTACTCAACAGGCTTTTCTCAATGCCATTTAGAAATTTTAGAACAGTTTCATATTCGAGCTTATGCAACAGCACCAATTTTTGTTGGAAAAAAACTGTGGGGAATACTTGCTGCTTATCAGCACTCACAGCCACATGAATGGAAAAAATTAGAAATTCAGTTTCTCTCTCAAATTGCAACACAGTTAGGGTTTGCAGTGAAACAAGCAGAATTTTTAGCTCAAGCAGAACAAAAAGCAGCAGAACTGCATAAAGCAAATCAGCAGCAGGAGATTTTGTTTAATTTAGTTGCTGAAATTCGTGAATCTCTTAATCTAGACACCTTGTTTAAAACGACTGTACGAGAAATTCGTAAAGCTCTCCGTAGCGATCGCGTCGGGATTTTTCAATTCGATCTTGAATCGAACTATACCTCTGGTGCATTTGTTTCCGAGAATGTTTTGCCTGACTACGATTCTACGCTCGCTACAAAGGTGAAGGATCATTGTTTTGGTGAAAAATATGCCGATGCTTATCACCAAGGGCGCATACAGGTATTATCAGATGTTTATAAATCCGGGCTAAAAGATTGTCACCTTCGCGTGTTAGAGCAATTTCAAATCAAGGCACAAATTATTGTACCCCTTATGAAGGGTAAAACTTTATGGGGATTACTATGCGTTCATCAATGCCGTTCTCCGCGAGAGTGGACCACATCGGAAATTCAATTTATCCGACAGTTAGCAGCTCAGTTTAATGTGGCTCTAGAACATTCAGAATTATTAGAGCAATCTCGCTCTCAAGCTCGTCAACTTGAGAGGGCAAATCAAGCTTTAGAACTTGCAAATTCTCAGTTAGAAAAACTGAGTAAGTTAGATGCTTTAACTAAAATAGCAAATCGTCGTTGTTTTGATGAATTTTTAGAGCAAGAATGGAACCGACTCACAGGAACTGAGAACTATTTATCTTTAATTCTATTTGATATTGATTATTTTAAGGATTATAATGATTGTTACGGACACCTAGTTGGAGATGAATGCTTAATACAAGTTGCTCGTGCAGCAAAATCTGTATTAAAGCGTCCTACAGATCTACTTGCTCGTTATGGTGGTGAAGAATTTATTGTGGTTTTGCCAAATACCAACAAATCAGGTGCTATTAAAGTCACTCAGTTGATTCAAAGATCTATTCAAAAATTAAATATTCCACATACGAGAAAAAATGATTGTCAATCTATTGTGACCGTCAGTTTAGGTGTTGCAATTCAAAGACCAACATCTCAAAGTTCCGCTCAAAGCTTGATTGATGCAGCCGATAAAGCTTTGTACAAAGCTAAAGAAGAAGGACGCAATCGGTGGGTTTGTGCTACAAAAGTTTATCCCCAACAATACAGACAACTTTAACAATTTCTTCAAGGAAACCCTACGCGAATAACGGGGGGCTTAAGGGGAATGGCACTAAGAAATAGTAGAAGCCTAGCGACACGGGGACTTGGAGACGCGGGGACGCGGAGAGACTCAATTAAGGAGGGGAAAAGGAGAAATAAGGAGCTTACCGCAGATGTTATAACTTTGTAAAGCACAGAGTTCGACGTTTCTATTCAATGAGTTAGAAACGGCTAAGATTTGGGAAACATACTGTAAATGAAGCAGTTTTATTGTCTCAAGGTGACTGAAATGACTACAGCAGTTGAGCCACTGACCAAGATTCTGGGTTATAGAATTAGCGAGCGACTGTATGCAGGCTCTAGAACCCTAGTTTATCGCGCAATCCGCGAGGTCGATCGATTGCCAGTAGTCATCAAGATACTCAAGCAGGAGTATCCTACATTCAATGAATTGCTGCAATTCCGCAATCAGTACACCATTGCCAAAAATCTTGACTTCGGGGGTATTGTTCGTCTTTACAGCTTAGAACCTTACCACAACAGCTATGTATTGGTGATGGAGGACTTTGGTGGTATCTCGTTACGAGAGTGGATACACAAAGAAATCAACAGCAACTGCGCTTGCGAAGGGAGTGCTCTGCGCTATCACCCTTTGGGTAGCTCCCTTTATAAGTATCCCTTGAAAGTGTTTTTGGACATTGCGATCGCCCTAGCAACAATTCTTGATGCACTTTACCGCCACCGGATCGTCCACAAAGACATTAAGCCTGCCAATATTTTAATTAACCCAGAAACCCAGCAGGTAAAGTTAATTGACTTCAGCCTTGCTTCCCTACTTTCTAAAGAAACCCAAGAAATTTACAGTCCTAATGTTTTGGAAGGTACTCTCGCCTATTTGTCACCAGAACAAACCGGACGGATGAACCGAGGAATTGATTACCGTAGTGATTTCTACTCTTTAGGTATTACTTTCTTTGAACTTCTTACCGGACAATTGCCTTTCCAATCTAACGATTTGATGGAAGTCGTTCACTGTCACATCGCCAAACAACCTCCTAGTGTTGACAGCTTGAATCCTCATATTCCCCCGGTGCTATCTCATATCATCAGCAAACTGATGGCAAAAAATGCTGAAGACCGCTATCAGAGCGCTTTAGGGTTGAAACACGATCTAGAGATATGTCTGAACCAACTGCTAACCACCGGGCAGATCGATCGGTTTGAAATTGGACAACGAGATGTGTGCGATCGCTTCATCATCTCAGAAAAGCTCTACGGTCGTTATAACGAAGTAGCAAGTTTACTAGCAGCTTTTGACCGAGTTTCTCAAGCAGGTAGCGAACTCATGCTAGTGGCAGGTTTTTCCGGTATCGGCAAAACTGCTGTAGTTAACGAAATCCACAAACCAATTGTGCGGCAACGGGGTTACTTTATTAAAGGTAAATTTGACCAGTTTCAACGCAACATTCCCCTATCTGCTTTTTTACAAGCATTTCGCGATCTCATCGGGCAATTACTCACTGAAACTGATACACAATTAGCTCGATGGAAGAACAAAATTCTCTCAGCTTTGGGAGAAAACGCTCAAGTCATTATTGAAATGCTCCCAGAACTCGAGCGCATAATTGGTCAACAACCTTCTGTTCCCGAACTCTCAGGTAGTGCTGCTCAAAACCGCTTCAACATCCTATTTCAAAAATTTATCCAAGTGTTTGCTACAAAAGATCATCCTCTGACGATCTTTATCGATGACTTGCAGTGGGCAGATTCTGCTTCCCTCAAGTTTATGCAACTGTTAGTGAGTGAAATAGAGAGCCGCTACCTCTTATTAATTGGGGCTTACCGAGATAACGAAGTCTCTGCAACGCATCCACTGATGCTGACACTTCAAGAAATTGAGAAATTAAAGGTTAAAGTCAATACTGTTACTCTTGCTCCTCTAGATCGATCCTCAGTGAATCAGTTAGTTGCTGATACATTCAGTTGTTCGCTGGATCTCGCCTTACCATTAACAGAGTTAATATTTAGCAAAACGCTGGGAAATCCATTCTTCACGACTCAGTTTCTCAAAGCACTCTATGAAGATCGATTGATTGCATTCAATTTTCATGGTGGTTACTGGGAGTGTGACATTGCACAGGTTCGCTCCCTTACCCTAAACGATGATATTGTAGAATTTATGGTAGTTCAAATCCAGAAGTTACCCCAAGCCACTCAAGAAGTGTTGCAGTTAGCCGCTTGTATTGGTAACTCTTTTGATTTAGAAACGCTAGCCATCGTTTATGAAAAATCCCAAACTCAAACTGCCAACCATCTGTGGAGGGCTTTGAAAGATGGGTTGATTTTACCGCAGAATGATGTTTATAAGTTTTTTCAACAAGAAATATTTTTGAGCGATCGCGAGCCATTGGTAAACGGTCAACTAGGAAAAATAACCACCAGCTATAAATTTCTGCACGATCGCGTCCAGCAAGCCGCTTATTCTTTGATCCCTCAAAATCAAAAGCAAACGACTCACCTTAAAATTGGGCGACGGTTGTTAGAAAACACATCACCAGCAGACCAGCATGAGAAAATTTTTAATATTATCAACCATCTCAACCTGGGTGTTGAAGCGATCGAGCTTCCTCACGAACGAGAGCAATTAGCAAATCTTAATTTGGTAGCGGGTCTTCAGGCAAAATCTGCAACAGCATATGAAGCGGCACTGAGATATTTGAGTACAGGTATAATGTTCCTAGAACCCCATAGCTGGCAAAATCAGTATGATTTAACACTGAATTTGTACTTAGCAGCAGCAGAAGCAGAATACCTGAATACGAACTACGAGCAAGCAGATCGGCAAATAGAAACGCTTCTGGAAAATGTCAGGGATACATTACAAAAAGCGAGAGTTTACGAAATCAAAATTCAATCTTTAATTTCTCAGTCTCAGATGCAGTCAGCGCTAGATATAGCGTTAGAGGTCTTGCAGATGTTAGGTATCAGTTTAGAGAACGAGGCGATCGCCATCTCAGAGATTGAAGCATTAATCGACCTACCAGAAATGACTGACTTGGATAAACTAGCAGCACAGGGAATTTTGATGACCGTTGCTCCTGCGGTTTTCCTTGCGAATCCCCAAATGTATCCACTCATTGTCTTTACAATGGTCAATTTGTGCATTAGATATGGCAATTCTAGCTTTGCAGCTTATGCATATGTCATCTATGGATTATTTCTCTGTGGTGGAGGGGATATTGAGTCTGGCTATAAGTTTGGTCAGCTCGCGATCGAGTTGTTAGACCGCTTTGATAGCAGGAAGCTTAAATCTAAAGTTTACTTGATGTTTCACAGCAATATTCGCCAATGGAAAGAACACTTTCAAGCTAGCTTGATACCTTTGCAGGAAGCATTTCATATTGGTTTGGAAACTGGAGATTTAGAATTTGCTTGCTACAGTGCTATGACATATTGTGATTTTTCTTTTCACACTGACTCAGAGCTAGAAACAGTACTCTACAAGCAGACTCAGTATCTAGAAATTACGCAAAATTTAAAACAAGAGTATCAACAAATTCACATTCAAATAAGCAGGCAATTTCTATTAAATTTAAGCGATCGCGCAATAGATAAGTTACGTTTGGTTGGTGATAGTTGTAATGAAACCGAAATGTTACCAATCTGGACTAAATATGAGGTAGGCTTCATCTTATTTATTGTATATTTATACAAACTCATTCTTACCTATTTCTTTGAAGCTTATGGTGATGCAGTGGAAAATCTGCGACTAGCAGAACCATACCAAAACGGTGCTAGAACCACAATTCATATTGCGGAGTATAATCTGTATTCATCTCTAGCGCTCTTGGCGCATTATCTGGATGTATCAGCGTCCGAACAGCAGCAGTATCTCCAACAGGTCGCTGAAAACCAAGCACAGATGCACCTGTGGTTAACTTACGCCCCAATGAACTATCAACATATGTGGTGTTTGGTCGAAGCAGAAAGAAACCGGGTGCTGGGTAACAGAGCCGTCGCCATCGAAATGTATGACCAAGCTATAGAGAGGGCGAAACAGCAGGGCTACATTCAGCAAGAAGCGATCGCAAACGAACTCGCTGCCAAGTTTTATCTTCACTGGGGCAAACAGCAAATCGCACAAAACTACATGATTGAATCCTATTACTGCTATACTCGTTGGGGAGCTAAAGCTAAAGTTGCCGATTTAGAAACTTGTTATCCCCAACTTTTAGCCCCTATCCTCGAACAAATGCCTTTCGCTTTCTCTACTAGTGAAACCATCGTTGTACCCGGTCGGATAAGTTCTCACAATTCTGCCTCTTCAGGTAATAATACTGCCTCAGTTGCTTTAGATTTAGCAGTGATTCTCAAGGCTTATCAAACCCTTTCTAGTGAAATTGAATTAGAAAAACTTGTCTCTACCTTGCTGCACGTCGCCCTGGAAAATGCAGGAGCTGATAAGTGTGTGTTGCTGCTGTCTGAGAACGGTCATTTGTTAGTACAAGCGATCGCCAATATAGAGAATTCCTCAACACTACTCCACCCACAACCGATAGAAGAATGTTTAGAAGTACCGTTGAGTCCAATCAATACTGTTAAACGCAGTTTACAACCATTAGTAATTTTAGATGCAACTGTACATCCTAGATTTACTCATGACCCATACATTCAGCAGCACCAGCCCAGGAGTATTTTGTGCAGCCCTATTTTGCATCAAGGAAAATTGTTGGGTATTTTGTATCTAGAAAACAATCATTCTATTGGAGCGTTTACCGACGATCGCGTTGATATCCTCAATCTCCTTTGCACTCAAGCAGCAATTTCTTTGGAAAATGCTCGTTTGTATCAAAAATCACTGCACTACGGTCAACAGTTAGAGCGATCGCTGCAAGAGATGCAGCAGATGCAGCTGCAATTGGTACAGAGTGAAAAAATGTCAGCTTTGGGAAATTTAGTGGCTGGTGTTGCTCATGAAATCAACAATCCTGTCGGTTTCATTTCTGGGAACATCGAACCAGCTAAAGATTATGTTCGAGATTTGTTGGATTTAATCACTCTTTACCAAGAAAAGCTTCCCAATCCTGACACAGAAATTGAAGATAAAATTGAAGAGATCGACTTGGAATACATACGTGAGGATTTACCCCAGTTGCTCGAGTCCATGAGCTTGGGAGCTAATCGCATTCGCAGTATTAGCACCAGTTTGCGAACCTTCTCTAGAACCGATAAAGATTGCAAAGCACCCTTCAACATTCATGATGGTATTGACAGCACAGTTTTAATTCTCAGACACCGTTTGAAAGCTAACGAATGCCGTCCCGCAATTGAGGTGATTAAAAATTATGGTGAAATCCCTCTAGTAGACTGCTTTGCCGGACAACTCAACCAAGTCTTTATGAATTTGTTAGCAAATGCCATTGACGCCCTAGAAGAATCTAATTTAGGGAAGAGTATGACAGAGATCGCCGCCAAACCCAATCGCATTACAATAAAAACCCATGTAGCTGAATCAGGTCAGCATATTGTGATTCGGATTGCTGATAACGGAGTGGGAATGTCCCAGGAAGTGAAGCAGAAGGTATTTGACCATTTGTTCACCACGAAAGCCGTTGGTAAAGGAACAGGATTGGGATTGGCGATCGCACGTCAAATTGTAGTAGAAGCTCATGGAGGCACAATTGACGTAGATGTTATTCCGCAAGAGAAGACAGAGTTTGTAGTCACGCTGCCGATTGTTGAGGCATAAATATCACCTCCGAATAAAGATTTATCCTTAAGGCAGCAGAAGCGGCGAATCTTTGAGTTTTTGGACAGAGAGATTAGTGCCTTCCCGCTCGAAGATTTCTTAATTAAATGAACCGCAGAGGCGCAGAGGACACAGAGGAAAGAGGAGAAGAAGATCGGTAGTCTTATGGCGGAAAGGGAGTAATAATAGATTGCAGAAAATAAACTTTTATTTATTCTTATAGAAGAATAAGTACTCTACCTCTGTAAAGAGGAAAGCAAAATTTTATGCCAACAAATACAAACAATGTTTCCTGCTAGATGTGCTGTTTCACATTGTATTAAATTGCTAGCTTCTTAAGACCAGGTCAGCCTATTTTCTAATATTATTTGCAAATCTTATTACCTCGATCTATCAAAAGTAGGAAGTTTACAGATGTAAGAGTTATCACAATGAAAGTTAACATTTTTTTTTGAAGTGTTTCTCTATAAAGACTTGAACAAATTTTAGGAGAGAGTCATGCAAAACGATAAAGATTTTACTTCCTATAAAACCGGAATAACTTTGCAAAAGGGAGATTCTGGTACTGCTGTAACTCAATTGAAAGAGCTATTGAATGCTCAGGGTTCTACTTTGCCTACAGATGATACTTTTGACTCAGCAACTCTTTCAGCAGTCATTTCATTTCAGCAGAAGCATGGATTACCTGTAAATGGAGTTATTGATTCCCAAACTTGGACAGTTCTCCAAAAGGTTACACACTCATAAAAACAGAGTTTTAGAATGACTTCACAAAACATCAACCCCAGGCAAAAAATATTTACCTAGGGTTGGAGCACGTTTTTTCACAGTTTAAAATATTCTTGGATAAAGAATATACAGTTAAGGATGGAAGGATTTTTTGCTGTTTATATTTGAAAATCAGGTAGAAACGATCGCTCGATCGTCTGGCGGGCGATCGCCCTTATTGCAAAAGCGCTCAACTTGAGTCAAATTTGCTCGACATCTTCAAGGGCTTCCTTCCCTATTTCTACCGATAGTGAATATTTTAACTCAATCTTTGGGAATACTGAGTATAGTTTAACCTATCAGGTTGCTATGCAATACGTGCTCTACTCGATCGCTTTCTATGTTTTGCTGATTGTTCTTACGTACTTCATCACCTTTTTACAACTTTGTAAGTCAAGGCTCCAATACCCAAAGTACCAGCTTGAAAAAGCTAACACAGTACCCACTTACCGCAAAGAGCTATTTCAAGCTTCAATTAAAGAATTAGAGGAATTTGGGTTTCAACCATGCAGTTATTTGCTAGTTCAACCAATGGTGAGGCTCGATCCCCCTACAACTTACGAGCTTTTACTTTATCACAAAGCATATAAAACCTACGCTATAGTTAGCGTTCGCCGTCCAGCGGAAACTGTCAATCTCTTTGATATTGAGTTTTTTACCTTTTTTCGAGATGAAAGCTTACTTTTAACTATGAATGGTAAGGGGTATAACGTTCTTGGCGACACGCCTAATGTCATTATTCAAGATGCATATACAACTCAAACTTCCATTCAATGGCAAACTCATGAAAACAAATTAAATCAGTTGGCTGCTAAGACACAACCTTGGGGTATAGCACCTAACACTTTTACTAAGGCTCTTGAAAAATACATCAAAAACTACGTTGATTGTTTGCTCAAGAAAAAAGAAATTCTACCAATTGATGGCTCGAATCTATTTAGATTGCATTGGCTTGTTGCTTTAAAAATAACCAAGAAAACCGTACAGGGTGCTAACAAAGCATCAAGTTTAGTTGCACAACGCAAACAACAAGCTAAAACAAACAGCATTCTTCAAGTCGAAATCCCTGTGGAACTTGAAGTGGAGCAATTTCAATGGATGGAGTCACAGCAGAAAGGACTTTTAGGAGGGAAATTACGCACTTGGTTGCTATTGGGAAGTCTGGTTTTGTTTATTGTGAGTTACACGAAATTGTTTGCCACTCAAAGCTTAATTATTTTTATAGGAGTTCTGTTTTTTCATGAAGGCGGACACTTGTTAGCCATGAAATTTTTTGGCTATCAAGATGCATCTATGTTATTTCTACCTTTTTTGGGTGCAGTCGCCACCGCCCGTAAAGATGATGCTACACTTGCTCAAAAATTTTGGATTTCCCTAGCAGGTCCGTTACCGGGATTAATTTTGGGTGTAGGATTGGCGATCGCTTCTCGCAACGGTGGTTACCCGAGTTGGGTCATAGAAACTGCTTGGATGTCGATCGGTTTGAATCTATTTAATTTACTTCCTATCTACCCTTTAGATGGAGGTCAAATTGCTAATTTATTACTATTTTGTCGATTTCCTTATACCGATGTCCTCTTTAAGATTTTTGGTACAGTCGTTTTGGGGCTATTAGCAATATCTCAACCGGGATTTTTATTATTAGTTCTAGTCGTTTTGGTTAGCATCCCATCTAACTTTAGGACTGCAAAAGTAAATGCTCAGTTGCAACAAGAACTGAAGCAACAAAAACCGACAAGCCAAGAAAATCTGTTGCATTCTATTTTCAAAAAGTTAAAGCACTTAGGTTATGGAAATTTGTCTTTTGGTACGAGATACACACTGGCAAAAAATTTACTTGAGCGTCACTATGAAGCGCATACTAAGGGGAGAACAGTATTCTTTCTGTCCCTTGTTTATTGCAGTAGCTTACTTGCGGGTATTGCTGGGAGTTTGAGTGCAATTACACCCAATTGGTTGATGGCAACAGCTTCTTTATTTGAAGCACCTGAAACAATTAGAAAACGTGCTGTTGAGGTCAGAAAACAAGAAATTGAGAGTGCAACTACAGCGTTGCGTTTAAATCCCAAGAACACCCATGCTTATATCAGGCGAGCGCAAGCACGGCTCACTTTGCGGGATTATAAAGGAGCTGTTGCAGATTATAACTCGGTTGTGCAGCTAAATCCCAACAATATTCCCCACCGTCTAACTCGGGCTAACTTTCATTTAACTTTGCAAAATTACAAAAGTGCAATTCAGGATTATGATTGGGTACTCAGTTTAAATCCTAACGATAGCCGAACCTACCGCAGAAGAGCGCAAGCACGTAATTTATCTGGAGATTATAAAGGTGCGGTTACCGATTACAGTACAGTTATCAAATTAAATCCCGAAAACTTTTTGTCTTATCTCGAACGGGGACAGATTTACCTACAGTTAAAAGATTATAAGGCGGCGCTCGCCGATGCAAACTCTGCTCTCAAAATTGATTCAAAACAACCCGAAGCTTATGAGCTTCGCAGCCAAGCACGCCGTTATTTGGGAGATCGGCAAGGTGCGATCGCAGATGAACAAATGGCACAGAAGCTTTATCAAGCGTCGGAGGGAGAAGAAGCAATTTAAATGATTTGCTAAAAATTCAAGATACAGCAGCAAGGATTTCCCTCTCGTAAGCTGTTTCTTATCTAATGTGCATATTAAGAGGCGCAGAGGACGAGAAGTACTTCTACCTTCTTGCATTAACTACGTCTCTATTGGTTGCTAAAATACTGTCGATAAAGCTCACAACTAGGCATAACCAAATTGCCGTGCAGCTTGACTAACCCCATGCTATGTAGCTTAAACGCACTTAACTGCTCTATCTCTACAGGTGTTGATGATGCGATCGCCTGCTCATATGCGGTTGCTAATTGAGGATGCTCTTGTAAGCTTCGTAAATGTCGGTGCAGGTGATTGCAATAAATACCAGCATTTGTTGCTGCTGTTTGCATTAATTGCTTCAAAGTTAAGTCTTTTCGTGCTAGATGATACAGAGCTTGTTGCACGAGATATGGATGTCCTGCGACAAGCTGCATAAGTTCTGATAATTCATCTTCAGATAAATGAAGCCCATAGCGTTGGGATAAATCCAAGACATGCAGAGGTGTAAATGCCTGTAACTCTATTGCCAAACCTACATTAAACGGAGACTTATTAATATCCAAAGGAATATAAACTTCAGTGGAATGGACAATCACCAGACGAAGATTTTGCCACAGAGGATTGCCACTATCCCCATAAGCCGCTTCTTCATACCACGAGCGCAGCAGCGTAAAGAAATCATCAACAATTTCTGGGTGTAAAAACACTTCATCAACTTGATCTAATGCCAATACCAAAACACCATTAATCTCTGGCAACAAACAGTCTTCAAAATAAGCGGTACAGTTACTTTTACTGCCAAAAGTTTCACTCCAGTAATCCTCTACCCGATGTGGTAACTGCAACTTCCGAGTCACAGAAGCACAGAACCAACGTAAAAATTTATCTAAGTCATTGAAAATACAACGTTCTGCTCGCTGCAAGCTAAGAGCTACCGTCCGTACTGTATTACCTGGAGCGGAACATTGTTGTTTAGCATGAGCTAAAATTCTGACCATTAAAGAAGTCTTACCCATTTGACTTGGTGCTTTAATGCGAATGAGTGCTCCTGGTTTGGTAATTTCTTCATAACATCGAGATTCTACGGCTGGACGCTCTACGTAAAGATGAGAATTCAGTGGAATCAGTCCTACTGGGGAGTCGAATTCTGGAGATGGAAGACTCGGCGATCGAAAAGTAGAAAAAGACAAGGAGGACAAGATCGATTCTTCCCTTGTTTGTTGGTCTTCCTCCTCTTTCCTGGAAGTTCTTTGTGCCAAAACTGCCATCAAATTATTTTTATTGACTTTTTCCCCAAGACTAGATGAAAGAATTTGCCACAACTTCGGACCCACATCATGCTTGATGTATTCAGGAGCATAGCCACAATCCACTGCTATTTGGTCATATTTTTGACCTAGTAAAGCTCCTCGCAGTACGGCAACTTCAATATTTCTCAGGTGTCTTTTAGTTTTGGCAACGACTGCAGCATCTGCCAGTTTTAAAGCGATTTCAAAGTTGATTGTTTGCTCTTTAACACTTTCTATCATGTGTCTGTTGTTACTTTCTTGGTTAGTGGTTAGCGATCGCTGCTTTCAGGTTACTGTTAATCAATGCTTTTTCCGCCACCTGTTGAAGCATTTGACTAAAGGGATGATCCGGATATTGCAAACAAAAAAGCCCATTGCTACCTAGTTGTGCCATATCTTCTGAAAGTGGAAATATACCTGCAATTGGGACATTGTAAGTTTTTTCTACCTTTTGTTGTAGTTCTGAAAAGTCCATGCAACTTGGTGTTTTGTTGATGACCATCATCATCTGGACGTTAAGCTGACGGGCAATATTAACAGTAACAGCAGTTCCTTGAAAGTCTTGTCGATCTGGACGTAACATGACTATTAAAAGGTTAGAAATAGCGATAGACAGCAAAGTTTCTCGACTCAGACCGGGGTGAGTATCAACAAATAAATAGTCCAATTGCAGTTCTTCAATCAACTGCCTGAATCCACTCTTGAGTATACTAACGTTGTATCCTTCACAAAGAATTCTGGCAATTTCATCAGCATTGATACTTGAAGGTATGAGAAAAACCTTGCCTGTTTCCTCGATTTCTAGATACGAGCTAACATCATATGCGGTGTCAGTTATAGAACTGCGATTCCACAAATAGTCATTTAAAGTTTTGCCTGTAATTGTCTCGCTAATATTAAAGAGAGCATGAATACCGGGAGATTGAAGATCGGTATCAACAATCGCAACTCGGTTACCTTGGAGTGCTACGGCTACTGCTAAATTTGCTGTTAAGTTAGATTTACCAGTTCCGCCCCGAAATGAGTGAACCGCGATAATCTTGGACATTGTATTTATAACTTTAATTTATATAAATTCTAAATTTTTGTTGTTTTGCCAAGAACGAAAGAGTTTTCCTCTTAGTATCTCAGCCGTGAACTTTTCACCTATCAAATAAGACTACTCAATTAGCAGTCAAAATTCCGAAAATATTCACCCTCTGCTTGCAATTGTTGAAAAGACTCAGTCTGGGTAATTTCTGCGACCCGATCTGTCAGTTTATCTAGATCGATCTCGATTTGTATCTCTTGGATTTGAGATTTTCCGGTTTCTAACTGCATTCTCAGTAAACTTTCTAATTCAGCTTTTTCTTGCTTTAAAGCTTTAATTTCTGCCCGTAAACTCTCTTTGGTACTCTGCAGCCAAGATTTAGACTTTGCTTTAACTCTATTCTTCCTCAACTGCTTTTTGGTTCTTCTGAAAGGACAACGCACAACAACATCGTTCGCTGCACTTACGAAAGAAGCGAAATTCACAATGCTATCGCCTGTCTCCAGACTCAAGGAGACTTCTTCAATACCGTCATCACGAAAATATTGCGACATAATTTACTCCATATCAATCTCAAACATCTTCAAACAGCCGGACGTGTCTCCCAACGACTTCATCTTTACTAAGATGACGCGATCGCCTGACCTAAAGAAAGATCAGTTTTGCAGCGAAGAAGGACATGGAGAACTGGTCTTGACAAAACAGCAAATTTATGATGCTAATGAATCTCAAATCTTAACTCGGATTCACGGGTGAATATTCGCCAAACTTCCAGCGAAAAGGGCAAGCATTCCTACTTTCCAAAACTTGCTCAATCTCAAACTCCACTAAACGTTTCGCCCCAGCAAACTCACTCAATTTCTCAGCATCCCAAATCACTTTTGCTTGTCCTGTCAATTGCAGTGTATGCCCGCTTTCAAAATTAACGAACAGTAACCCTGCATGAGGATTTACTTGTAAATTGCCAAAGGTTTGAAACATATTATTTCCTGCATAATCGGGAAACAGCAATTTGTGGCTATTTATGACTCGCACAAACCCCGGACAACCACCACGGTGAGACGCGTCATTGCCAAATTCTGGATGATAACTGGCAATAAAAAATGTATCAGCTTGAGTTATCCAGCTTTCATCGGTTTGGCTGAGGACATCTCTAGTCAATATTTCTGGCTGTTTGAGTGACTCTGCCAGTTTGGTTTCTATATGACGTAATTGGATATATTTTGGACAGTTAAAAAAAACCTGCTTGAGTTCAACGTAAATTTTGCCATCTGATTGTAAAGTCGCTTTGCCATTGAGACGCAAGCGTCTGCGGTTTGCGAAATCAATGACTAACAGACCAATAGTATTATGACTGGCAAGATTCTGAGTGAGTAAATCTCTCGTTAAAAAAGTAGGATGAATCTCTATGGTTTGCTCGCTTAAGACTCGCACAAAACTAGAATCTCCTGTCAATAACGAAGCCCAAACCCTTCCCTTGGCATTTACTGTACTTGCAACCGCTAATTGTTGATTCTTAAGAAACTCTTGGGCTGCGGGCTTAATGAGATTTCCAATCGTTTGACACAAACGTTGTGCCTCTTCTCGAACCCCTGCTTTATTTTGGATTGCAATTTCTCCAGAATGAAAAGTCATATTTATTTGAGGAAAATAATCATTTTTATAGTACTTATAATACTGTTGCTCGATAAAAATCTTTACTTATCTATATATTTAATGACTTAGTTGAAATTATCCAAGAACGGTTTTGGTTTCATTGGGCTGACTGAAATCGATCTTGGAAAAGAGTATGTACTTGTGGTATTGCGCGAAGCACAGAAATTTTGATATCTCTATCTATAGAGGTACATCTTTAGAAGGAGTTTCGCAACGTAGGTCAAGCAGATAGCAAAAGACACAGGGAAGGATACCGTTATCAAAAAACTGACTTAAGAATATGGCAACTCTAAATGCTTCTCAACAAGGACTGATAAAAATCAAGCAAGCGAGAAGTCAAAAAGGTTGGTCTGTTGATGATTTCAGGTGGCTCGAAGCAGCAAGTCTAGTTTTAGGAACAAAT
This sequence comes from Tolypothrix bouteillei VB521301, assembly GCF_000760695.4. Lineage (GTDB taxonomy): Bacteria > Cyanobacteriota > Cyanobacteriia > Cyanobacteriales > Nostocaceae > Scytonema > Scytonema bouteillei_A. Next base: position 240,977 of record NZ_JHEG04000002.1, read on the forward strand.
TGGAAAGAACAGGGAGTGCTTGCTGTAGGTATTTCTGAAGGAACTTGGAAAAGATTTTTAGCCGGGAAACACCCAATTAATGCCGAAGCATTTAAAGCTTATTGCCAAATTCTAGAGCTGAATTGGGAAGAAGTTGCCCAAAAGAAAGTAAAAGATAGAAGAAATCCCATTACCCCCCAACCCCAAAGCCATCCAACCCCAGAAGGGATCTCGAAACACCCTATCTCTCCATCTCTCCCACTTTATGCAGACTGGGATGAAGCCCCTGACGTATCAACTTTTTATGGTCGTGAAGAAGAATTAAATACTATCAAGCGCTGGGTTGTGCAAGAAAACTGTCGTTTGATAACGGTGCTGGGTATGGGTGGGATTGGCAAAACGACACTTTGTGTCAAGTTAGCACAACAAATTTTAGATATGCAGGATACGAGGTCTGTCATTTGGCGCAGTCTTCGCAATGCACCCTCACCAGAAGATATTTTGGCTGAACTGATTCAGTTTTTATCGAGACAACAAGAAACGATTTTGCCAGATGGTCTCGATAACAGAATCTTGCTGTTACTAAAATATTTGCGTTCCTCCCATTGTCTGCTAATTCTAGATAATGCTGAATCAATTTTACTCTCAGGCGATCGCACGGGTCGTTATCGGGTAGGATACGAAGGATACGACCAACTGTTGCGATGCGTGGCAGAAACTTCGCATCAGAGTTGTTTGATTCTCACGTCACGGGAAAAACCCCAAGGACTGGCAAAGTATGAAGGGGATAGTTTACCCGTTCGATCTTTACAACTGACAGGTTTACCAGAAACAGAAGGGCGCGAATTATTTCGTGCTAAAGGAAAATTTACAGGTTCTGAAACTCAATGGCAAGCTTTGATTTCGCGCTATGGTGGTAATCCCCTTGCTTTGAAGATAGTCGCGTCTTCTATCCGCGATTTTTTTGATGGTAGTATTTCCCAATTTTTGGAAATCTCCCAACAAGGCATATTTATCTTTGATGATATTCGCGATTTACTCAACCAACAATTCCACAGACTCTCCACATTAGAACGGGATATTATGTTTTGGATTGCCATCAATCGCGAACCTGTTTCCTTATCAGACTTGCAAACAGATTTTGTAACCCATGTTCCCCCTCGTGAATTGCTAGAGTCTCTGTCATCTTTGCAAAGACGTTCTTTTATTGAAAAAACAGATGGGGGCTTTACTCAGCAACCCGTTGTGATGGAGTATGCTATTACTCAAATTATTGAGAAAATATCCCAAGAAATTCAAGAATTGCCAAATGCAGAACGAGAAGGAAACACTCAACACAACCCTACCCTCTATTCCCTACTACGCCAGTCGCCTCAAGGGGGGGAACCAGGCTCCCCTACCTCCTTATTCATCAGCCATGCTTTGATTAAAGCCCAGGCTAAAGATTATATACGGGAGACTCAAATTCATCTGATTTTACAACCGATTATTAATGAATCGGTTTCTCAGCTTGGCAGTGTAGAAAATATTTCCCATAATCTCTCTCAAATTCTCTCCCATTTACGCGGAAAAACACCTAAAGAAACCGGATATGCAGCCGGAAATGCGTTAAATTTATTACATCAAGCACAATTTGATATGACAGGCTTTGATTTCTCCGGTTTAACGCTGTGGCAAGCATATATGCAGGGCGTACACCTACATGATGTTAATTTTTCTAATTCCGATTTATCTCGCTGTGTTTTTACTGAAACTTTAGGTAATATTTTGTTCACTGCTTTTAGTCCGGATGGTCAGCTTTTGGCAACTGGTGACACGGACTGTAATGTGCGTCTTTGGGAAGTCGAAACGGGTAGATTATTGTTAATTTGTCAAGGTCACACCAATTGGGTCAGGTTTGTTGTTTTTAGTCCAGATGGAGCAATTTTAGCAAGTGGGGGTGCGGACCATACGGTAAAATTATGGAATGTCAGTGATGGGGTTTGTATAAAAACCCTAATCGGGCATTGCCATGAGACATTTTCTGTTGCTTTTAGCCCCAATGGTGATATTTTAGCCACTGCAAGTGGCGATCGCACGGTCAAACTTTGGAATATTCGTGACGGGAACTGTATGAAAACGCTTAGCGGACACACAGACTGGGTGCGTTGTGTGGCGTTTAGTCCAGATGGAGAAATTTTGGCAAGTAGTGGTGCAGACCATAAGATTAAATTATGGAATGTAGAATCAGGTGAATGCTTGCAAACCCTCACCAAACACCAAAGTTGGGTGCGTTCCATTGCTTTTAGTCCAAGAGGTGACACCTTAGCCAGTGGAGGTGGCGATCGCGAGATCGAGATCTGGAATTATCACACAGGTGAGTCCATCGCAACTTATACAGGACATACAAAAAGTGTTTATTCCGTTGCTTATAGTCCTGACGGAGATATACTCGTGAGCGGAAGTGGCGATCGTACTGTCAAACTTTGGAATTGCCATACCCACACTTGCATAAAAACACTGCACAAACAAACCAATGAAGTTTGTTGTGTTGCTTTTAGCCCAGATAACCAAACTATTGCTTGCGTCAGCTTAGATCAAACAATGCGATTGTGGGATTATCGCAACGGGCAATGTTTAAAAACCTGGCAAGGAAACACTGATTGGGCACTTCCGGTGACATTTAGCCCCAACGGGCAAACTTTAGCAAGTGGTAGTAACGACAAAACAATTAAATTATGGGATTGGCAAACAGGAAATTGTCAGTTGAGCTTGCAAGGACACACAGACTTTATTTATGGTTTAGCATTTAGTCCAGATGGGCAAATTTTAGCCAGTGCTAGCACAGATTCTACAGTCAGGTTGTGGGCTGCAAACACGGGAAAATGCTTTCAAATTTTACAAGGACACGCGGATTGGGCTTATACTGTAGCTTTTCACCCTTCATCTGAAATTATCGCCAGTGGCAGTGCCGACTGTACTATTAAACTGTGGGATTGGCACACCGGACAATGTTCCCAAAATTTAATCGGTCATGCAGACAAAATTTGTGGAATAGAGTTTAGTCCAGATGGGCAAATTTTGGCCAGTGCTAGTGCTGACCAAACTGTAAAGCTGTGGAATTGGAAAACAGGTCATTGCATAAAAACTTTACCTGCTCATGATGCGAGGGTTTACACCGTTATATTTAGCCCAGATGGCCAAACTTTAGCCACTTGTAGCACCGACCAAACTATAAAATTATGGGATTGTGAAACGGGTCAATGCCTTAAAATACTTACAAAGCATACCAATTGGGTATTTGCCATTGCTTTTAGCCCAGATGGACAAACCCTTGCTAGCGCTTCCCACGACCAAACCGTCAGAATATGGGATGTCAAAGCGGGGAAATGTCAACATATCTGTGTTGGACACGCCCATTTAGTTTCTTCCGTTGCTTTTCATCCGGACAGCAAAGTCATAGCGAGTGGTTCGCAAGACCAATCCGTAAGGATTTGGGATGTAAAGACAGGCAAATGTATGAGAATCTTGAGAGCGAAAAGACTCTATGAAGGGATGAATATTACTGGTGTGAGAGGGTTAACGGATGCAACGGTTTTGACACTAAATTCTTTGGGTGCGGTAAGTTTAGATAGGTAACTCCACGATACTTCAATTCAGATTTGGTTTGAGTTGGAACTGTTGTTATCTTCAAAATTGAGTAACTAATGCCTCGATACTTTGCATTGACAAAATATGGGGGATTTGGCAATTGGGTATGGCTTGTGTTGTATTGAGAACCGCGATAAGAAAGTTGCATGACTGAATTTTTTTGGTTAGCTAGTTTTGACTGTTATCACAATAGGATTTCATTTCCTTTCAGTCCATGTATAAAAGTTATGTAGTTGGTATGTTAAAGACGGCTTAACTTTTCACTAATTGTCATGTCAAATTGAACTTTGGATAAATTAGCAACAGAGCAGTGGCAAACTGAAGCGATCGCCATGAGGACAGCACATACAATTTTAATACGCTTGTTTAATATCTACAAAATAAAAGAACTTACACCTTTAAATTTTTGTAAGTTCTTTGACTTCAGAAAAATTATATTGGAAGAATAAATTTAATTACCACCACGATTGAGCGAATAATTAACAGGATTTTCTACAGTAGACTGGTTGGACACTAATCTACGAGGAGCACAAGCCTGTGTAAATAACAAAATGCCGATTGGTAACGCAAGTGTCAATATTCTATTCCAGTGCATCTTGTTCATAGAATTTATTAAACTCTTCATCAGTTCAACTCCTTGATTGCAGGTGTTCTGTTATGTTTATAGAATTTGCTAATAAAAAAGTCGATACAGAAAAGTTAAGGATTTCAAAACAGAAGCTAACTTAACTTCTACTGCATCATTCTTAACTAGAGTGACACATTCAATTCTTGACACGATAATAATTTTCTTTCCAGCAATTGAAAGGCAACTCTTTTACCTGTACACCAGCCGTAATAGCCATAAGTTGCAGAGTAACCAACAATTTTCTCAAAGCCTACAAAATACAGCGTTGGATCGATAATAGATTGACACTTGCCATCTGTTTTTGGTAGTAATCTATCGTTTACATTAAGATACAATTCAGGCTGGCTCAATATTTTATTGATACCGGGACGAAAGCCAGTACCTAAAATAATTGCATCATAATCTTGTGATATACCATTGGCAAAAATTACGCCTGTTTTTGAGAGTTTCTGAATACGACTAGAGATAACTTGAATATTTCCTTTTTTGATTTGTTTGACAGTACCTCTATCTACCCAAGCTACACGACCCTGATTAACTTCTACATCTATTGGTCCTTTATCTTCTGGATAGATAGAGTACGCACTCAAATCTAAAGCAAAACGCTGAACAAATCGATCGGTCTCTTTGATTTCTGCTTGTAATTGTTCTGGAGAGAAATCTATGGCTCTCTCCATAGCTACTATTTTAGTATCTGTAGTATTTTGATTAAACAACTGTTTGAAGTATGACTTACTTCGCCATAACCAATATTGTAGCGATCGCAATCTTGGATACAGAGGAAAGACCCAACGTTTACCACGAATTAACATATCTACAGCAGCAGCACCATGTTCATATAAATCTAGTGCTATTTCTGCTGCTGAATTTCCCGAACCAACCACTAAAACTTTCTGATTTTGATAAGGTATGCCATTTTTATAGGCACTACTATGAATAATCTTACCTGAAAAATCTTCTTGTCCGCAAAAATTTGGAATCACAGGTTCATTAGTTAGCCCAGTACAGATTACAAGAACCTTGCAGTGTAGAAGGATTTTAGTTGTTTGTACTTGCCAGTTATAATCTTTTTGATTCTGATTATAAATTTTAGTAACACTTTGTACTTCTTCTATAAAACGAATATGTGAATCAACTTGAAAATGATGTGCATACTCTGTTAAATAATGTACTATGTCATCTTTGGTCTTAAAGGTAGAATATTGTCCCTTACCTTCAAAGAAAGGTAGAGTAAAATAAGGATTTTGGCTCACTAATCGCTCGTAGGCATTTTTCCAGATAGTTGCTACAGTGTCACCTTTCTCTATGACGACAAAATTATCGATCCCAAATTTCTTTAAACTAGCAGCTACAGTAATACCGCAAAAACCAGCCCCAATAATGATAACGTCTAGTTTAGTGTTCATAGAATTTACTTTGGTTGTCAATCTTAACTGTTACCTTTATAAAATTGGGTGCTTCAATAGTCGATGTAGATTAGTTAGGGAATTTGAGCCGTTACCAAAGTACTTAAATCTTGTTTCTAACTCCTAATGCCATAAGTTAAATTTGTAAGTTAAATCACTCTAGTAGCCAGTTACTTAACTTTTCTGTATGGACAAGAAAATGGTTAGCCTCTATATATAAACAGCAAGACTATCTATGGCAAAAGAGTTGACATGAACTTAATAACTTTGCTGTTACGCTCTTCTTGGAAAATTATGGCTCTTGCTGCTTTCATGGGGTTATTAAGTGGGATTAGCACAACTGGATTAATTGTAATAATTAATACTCAGCTAAATCACTTATCACTAGTAACAACATTAATTTGGAGTTTTGTCGGTCTTTGTTTTCTAAAATTTATGACTAATATTATTTCTAAATATTTGTTGATAAATTTGTCAGAAAAAGCAATTGTGGATTTACGCCTTACATTGAGCGAAAGAATTTTAGCTGCTCCACTATATCATCTAGAACTTTTAGGAAAACATCGTATCTTAGCTACATTAACAGACGATGTGTTAGCAATTGCTAACACAGTTTACATTATTCCTACGTTGTGTATCGATGTAACTATTGTAGCAAGTTGTCTTTTTTATTTATTGTGGTTATCCCCAATCATCTTTTTTTTGGTAGTCATCTCTTTATTATTAGGAATATTGAGCTATCAACAGATTGCTTGCAAAGCAACATCATTTTTTCGCTTAGCTCGCCAGCAAGAAGATAGATTGTTTAACCATTTTCAGAGTATGACTGAAGGGACAAAAGAACTTAAGCTTCACTATCAGCGACGACAAACTTTTTTGAGAAAAGAACTTCAAGAAACCTTACAAGTCTATCGGCGTAAAAATGTAATTGGGATGACTATATTTGCAACTGCTGCTAGTTGGGGCAATAGTTTATTCTTTGTGGTTGTGGGACTGGTAATTTTTGCTTTGCCTGCTCTCCAAATTATCCACACTCATATTTTATCTGGATATGCACTGACTATTCTCTACCTGCTTTCACCTTTAGACTACATTATGAGTGCTATTCCTACTTTCAGCAAGGCAACAGTTGCTTTAAAGAAGGTAGATTCTCTCAAACTATCGTTGTCCGATCGCTGTGATGGAAGCTATAAAATGGCTTGGGATAAAGCTGATAATTTTTGCGATCGTTTAGAATTTGTGGGTATCGCTCATACTTATCATAAAGATTCAGAAGATACAGCTTTTACTCTTGGTCCAATCGATTTGACTATTTTAGGTGGCGAAGTTGTTTTTGTAATTGGTGGTAATGGTAGTGGAAAGTCTACTCTTGTTAAACTGATGACTGGTTTATATACTCCTGAAAGCGGAAAAATCTATCTCAATAGCAAATTAGTTACTGCGGAAAATCAGGAGTGGTTTCGCCAACACTTTTCCGTAGTTTTTTCCGATTTTTATCTGTTCGATAACTTTTTATATTTAGAACGACCTATTACTGACAACCAAATTCATGACTATTTAGTTAAATTACAACTAGATAAAAAAGTAAAAATTAAAGATAGCGTAATGTCTACTATCTTAGTATCTCAAGGACAACGAAAACGTTTAGCCTTGTTGACAGCTTATTTAGAAGACCGTCCTATATATGTATTTGATGAATGGGCTTCCGATCAAGATCCTGTATTTAAAAAGATTTTTTATACTCAAATATTACCTGAATTGAAAAATAAAGGCAAAACTGTAATAGTCGTTACTCATGATGACCAATATTTCTATTTATCAGACCGCATAGTTAAGTTAGATTATGGTAAGGAAAAATGCAAGATAATTTATTAAACAACGGAGTTGAGCAAATTTTACAGCCCTCAGGAATCAGAGTCAATTTCAATGGCTCAGTCGTAGCTATGCTCTAGCACAGGTTGGTGGAACTCAAAGATCTACCTGCTAAACTAATGAGAAATTGTGCTAATTCCATCGCACAAACGCCTCTCATCTTCTTTAAGATTCGCGCTATTTTTCAAATAATCCTTCACCCAATCACAACCCTGTGCTAATAATTTATCTGGGCTAGAATTTAAATCCAAATGCCAGAAAATGACATTTCCCAAGGAGTCGGAAGAAGCTAAAACCTGACCGTCTGGACTAAAGCTCACGCTTTTAACACCTGCATGATGACCTCCAAGGATTTGCCGTATTTTTCCATCCCACGTCCATAATTTAACAGTCTTGTCTTCACTGCCTGTAATAAGAGTTTTACTGTCGGGACTAAAAACCAAGCTATTGATATTACCCTGATGACAATACAGTGTCGCTAAGATTTGACCTTGCAAATTCCAAAGTTTAATAGTTTTATCTTTACTAACAGTAGCAATGGTTTGACCATCAAGACTTATAGCTACAGCTAAAATCCCATCTTTATGTCCCCGCAAGGTCACAAGTTCTTTACCTTGTCGGTTCCAAATTTTAGCGGTTCCATCTTGGCTACCTGTGACAACGAGCTGACCGTTGGGAGTAAACTTTACACTCCTAACACCCGCTTGGTGTCCTCGCAGGGTTAATAACTCTCTACCTGCTAAATCCCACAGTTTCACTGTATTATCCCAACTCGCGCTGGCAATTGTTTGACCATCAGGACTAAATACAGCGCTTCTGACATCGCCTTGATGTCCTTGGAGTGTCACCAATTCTTTACCATCTAAATTCCACAACTTGACTGTTTTATCTCGACTGGCGGTAACAACCATTTTCCCATCAGGGCTAAACTGCAAACTTCTCAATGCATCGCTGTGACCTTGTAGGGAAGTTGCATATAAAGTTTCCGCACCTTTGAGCTTCCACAGTGTGGCAGTGTTCAGCTTTCCTACCGTACCAAGAAATTGACCTTTAGGGCTAAAACTAATACCAACAGAAGCAGCTTCTTTGAGATTTTCACTCCAAGCGGCGACTGTTGTTATCTCCGATTTTGGATTGAGAATTTTGGATTGGGGATTTGTTTGTGACCCAATGCTTGCTCCTTCTGGTTTCCACAGTCTGACACTCCCATCCTCACCACTGCTTGCTAGGGTTTTACCATCTTTGCTAAAGTGTACGCCCCAAACAGCGTCTTGATGCCCGTGTAAAACTTGTAACTGTTTGCCTCTGCGGTTCCAAATTCTTACAGTTGTATCCGAACTTCCTGTAGCAATGGTTTGACCGTCGCGACTGAAAACTGCACTACCGACAATATTCTCATGACCGTGCATTGTTGCTAGTTCTTTTCCTTCTAAATTCCAGAGTTTCGCGGTTTTGTCCCGACTGGCAGTGACCAGATTTTTACCATCGGAACTGAAATTGACGTACATCACCCAATCCTGATGTCCCCGCAGCGTGACAATTTCTTTACCATCAAGACTCCAAACTTTAGCTGTACCGTCGCGACTGGCGGTAGCGATCGCCCCTCCCTTAGGATTGAAATGAATGGCAACAACCGGGGCATTATGGGTCCGGAAGGATGTCAGCTGCTTTCCCTGCAAGTTCCACAGGCGCATTGTGCCGTTCCACTCCATTGAGGCAACCATTTGACCATCGGGGCTAAATCCAACACAGGCAATCCAATCTTTGTTAGGTAGGGCAAGCAATTCTTTTCCGTCTGCAACACTCCAAATTCTGGCAGTTTTATCCCGACTGCCACTGACTAATAACTTGCCATTATTATTAAAATTGACACTCCATATAGCGTCTTGATGACCTTGCAGGGTGTGGAGTAATTTACCATCACGCTGCCATATTTTAATTGTTTTGTCCCAACTGCTACTTGCTAGCTTTTTCCCATCGGGACTAAACTTAACTCGTGTGACAACATCGCCGTGACCTGTTAAGCGATCGCGTTCTCTCACCCAATAAAGAGATTGGCGAATACTTTTTTCTACCTTTGCCTGGAGGGGTAAGCTAGCATTTTGCCTACCTATCTGCTTTAACTTTACCCCAGCTTTTAAGCCGGAAAGTAAAGCATCAAAAAGTTGCTGTGAATCAAAGGCTGCTTCTGAGGAGATAGTTAAGGCTTTAATTTCACCGAGGGCAACTTGTTTTTTTTGCTCGTTGGTTTGCCAAGCCAGCAATCCTGATAATCCCAACAGGCTAATAGCTACCAAGGAAACTGCTGAAAGTCCTACCAGTCCACGGCGAATCGTATTTTTAGCTTGTTGTTCGGCGTTAATGAGGATTTGATTGGCTTTTTCTGAGGCAATGAGCGCACTCTGTACCTCTCGTTTTTCTAGTTCTTCGCTTGCAGCTAAAAACCGATAATCGAGATTGCTCAAACTTTTGCCCTTTGCCCAAATTTGAGCATCTAAAAGCGCTTGTCCCCGTAATAGGTTGGTTTCATCCTGATAATCTGATGCCACCCAAGCATTAATTAAATCAGCGTAGGGTCGCAATTTCTTTAATTGCTTTTCTACCCACTCTAGATTAAAAACTTCTTGATAGATACGATTGTAAACTTGTAAATTTCCTTGTTTTTTAACAACCAACCCCGACAGCAACAACTCGATTGTTTCTGGCGAATCATCGGCAGGAACGCTTCCATTTTGTAATATTTGCAGGTAGAGTCCTAACAACCTGCTTGCTCGTTGTTCGTTGCAAAGTAAGCGATCGCGTATTGTTCTTAAATGAGGTGGTTCATCCTGCGAAGCCCAATTGTCTGTGATATGCGATCGTACTATGGCAGAGACTTGTGCAGTTACATCTTTTGGTTGCGTCAATATTTCCTGCATGAGTTTTGCCAGAAACGGAGATGCTTCAGCATTGAGCATCACTGTTTCTTCTTCTGTTTTTGTAGAGACGTTACACACATTGCCCTGATATTCCGATGCAAATAGCTGGCATAATTTTTGCGTCAGGAACGGTTGACCTCCAGTCCAAGCCAGTATCTCTGTCAGCACTGCTTGGGGATGAGCAATTTTAGGAGCCAAACCTAGCTCTAAGGGTTGGACTTCGTGCAAATTAAACCCATTTAACTCGATTGCGCGTCCAATGTTAAAAGGTGTTCGAGTTTTGTCAGCAATCAAATCTGAAGGCGTTGCTACTCCCAAAAGCGCAAAACTGAGACGTTTGTGTTCGTGGCAAGATCGTATAAGGGCAAAAAAGTCATCAGTATTAAATGGTAAGCTTAAAGTGCTATCAATTTCATCAAAAAAAATCACTATCGGTTGCTCAATAAGCTCTGTTAGCACTGATTGCAGTAACTCACCTAAACGTCCTACAGGAGAAAAATCTTGTCTTTCTGCCAACCAATTTCGTACATTAATCCTATCGGAAAGCCGGAAACTCCTCACTAATCGCATAATAATATCTGCATACCACTGGTTGGCTGTGATGTTGCTGTTACCAATTCCAGATAAATCAACCGTTGTGCAAACAATACCATCTTCTTGCAGACGTTTAGCTACTTGTACCCGCAAACTTGATTTTCCCATTTGACGAGAGTTCAGAACGTAACAAAATTCTCCCGCCTTTAACGCTTTATAAAGTTCTTCATCCGCCTGTCGTATTACGTAACTGGGTGCATTAGCAGGGAGACGACCCCCAACTTGATACTCGTAGGATGAAATTAGTTTTTGCACGGGGATTCTGCCTTACAATTCCGAATTGATGCATTGCATCACAAAGTTAACTACAAGTATTTATATAGGTTACCGCTTTCGTTGTCGATGTAGAAAAGTTAAGTATTTTCAAAGATACCAGAAGTCAACTTCTCTTTCGTAACACAGAAAATAGAACCTTGCCTCAAAGTGTTGCTGTCAAGCTAGCAAGAATCAGTTGCCTGTTTCTATAGTATGAATATTCAAGCGATAGCCCGCACCATAGATAGTTTCTATTAAAGATTCACTCTCTTCTTCTCCTAATTTGCGTCTCAATAAGCGAATTTGTGCTGCTACTACATTGCTAACTGGTTCTGCACCAATTTCCCAAAGCTGATTAATTATTTGGTCGCGGCTGATAATTTGGTTAGGATGCCGCATGAAATATTCCAACAATTGGAATTCCTTAACAGTTAAGGAAAATACTTGCTTTTCACTATGACTGTAGTGACGAGTCAGTTCATGAGTGCTATAATTAAGAGTTAAGCAACCTACTTGTAAACGTCGGGGTTGATGTTGAGACGTAAGCATTGTTCCTACGTAAGAAGCTCGCCGTTGCAATGCCCGCAATCTTGCCAACAGTTCTGCCATATCAAACGGTTTCACCAAATAGTCATCTGCACCACTATCTAAACCAATAATCTTTTCTTCCATCCGGTCTTTAGCAGTTAGCATCAATATAGGTAGAGTTAGATGACGCGAACGCAACCATTTACACAGATCTACCCCCGAAACTCCAGGTAGCATCCAATCAAAAATCGCTAGGGTATATTCAGTCCAGCCAGTTTCTAGATACTGCCATGCCTGAGTCCCATCTAAAAACCAGTCAACTACATACGCCTCATGACTCAGAACTTGTTTTATTGCTGCACCTAAATCTGCTTCATCCTCAACTAATATCAGCCGCATAGTCAACTTAACAATAAAAGCTTTATTTAACTACATTTTCATAAAAAAGTGAAACAAATATGAAATTTTAATTCTACTTAAGAGAGAAACACTGATATCTGCATAGCTGAAGCCGTAATTTTCAAGCAAGTTTGCTAATTTCCTCTTCTGATGGCTGTTGTATACCCGATCTCTTGCGATGCTTTGCGCTTGAGCCATATCTCCACAGGATTCGTTTCCCGAGTTTCTCCCCTAGCTTCCACGTTCAAACTTAACAGCAGAACTAGCCCTATGATGAGTGCTAAGGGCAAGAACAAATTAAGCCAATCTCGTGATGTCTCTCTTTTCATACTTCACTTAAAGGACAAGAACAGAATTACAAACTAGTCTTCAACATCAGTGCTATCCATCTCCAGTACGGAGTAACTCTACTGCTCTATTGTTAACTTAACTTGTTGTCGGTACAAAGTTAAAAAGGTAGGTGAACCGTAAATGTACTACCCCGTCCTAATTGACTTTGAACGTGAATACTGCCTTTGTGTGCTTGGACAATTGCCTGAGCAATCGCTAAGCCTAAACCCGAACCACCATTTGTGCGGGAGCGATCGCTGTCAACTCGATAGAAGCGATCGAAAATTCGCTGTTGATTTTCTGGCGCAATACCAACTCCTGTATCTTGAACTTTAACAAGGGCGTAAAACTCGCTTTCTTCCAAAAAAACAGTAACTTTTCCGCCGCTAGGTGTGGATTGAATTGCATTAACAATTAAGTTAGAAATTAAACGATACAGTTGTTCTTCATTGCCGATAACGTACAGTTTTTTTGACACTTGTACCTGTTTGGAGAGAATAACCTGAGTCTCTACTGCCAAAAATGCTAATTCCTCAATTAAATCGCTAATTAAATCATTCAAACAGCAAGGCTGATATTTTTCTATTAGTTGTCTTTGATCTATCCTAGTCAACAGCAGTAAATCACCCACCAATTGCGATAGGCGACGGTTTTGGCGTTTCAGTACATCTAAAATTCCACTATTTGATTTTGGCTCTTGCTGTAACTTTATAGCAGCTTCAATGGTGGAGTGCATTGCTGCTAAAGGCGTGCGAAACTCATGGGCAGCATCAGCAGTAAATTGTTGCATTTGTTGATAGGAATGATACACGGGTTGTATTGCCCTTCCCGCCAACCACCAACTAGACAAAGCAACGAAAATCATGGAAACTGGTAACCCTAAAATCAAAGTTAATCTCAAATAAGCAAGATTTTGGTCTAGATCGGTGAGGCTTCGTGCCACTTGTAGATAACCCGAAAGCTGGTTTTGAGTATACAAAGGTAAAGTGATTTGACGGTATCGAGTGCCAGAAGAATCTGTTAGGATTTGCCAATGCTGTGATGATGAGGTAAGGGGTAACTTCTCAAATTGTATACCTGCGCTTGCAAACAGTGTTCCCGAACGATTCAATAAGCGTATATAGTAATTAACTTGGTTAGCTGCTTCTGCTATTGGTTGTTTAATAATAGTTGTTTTAGGCAAACAGGTTGTTGGAGTCATACACACTTGTAAGGAAAGTTCTTTAGCAAGTTGCTGTAAATGTCCGGGTTGCTGCCAAGCGGTTTCAATACTTTTATGGAGTACCTTTGCTACGGATTGCAGTCCTTGGTCTATGCTTTTATGGTAAGCATGGGCAACCACAGTATAAACACCCAAACCAGATATCCCTAAAATACTACTCATAACGAGAGTATACCAAGCGGCTAGTTGCAACCGAGTCTGATGAAAAATGGTATTGCGTTCCATATTTATAGAAACTTGCTTAAGGTATCGCTGTCAAGTTAGCAAAAGTTAGTCATCTATTTCTATAGTATGAATTCTCGGGCGATCGCTTGGCAGAATTTTTTGATTCATATAAAAATGAAATTTTTATGAAATTTTTTTGCGTCTTAAGTTATGAATACTTGTTATCTCAATAGTAGGAAGCAATAGCTACAGCCATTTTATAAACTAATTTTAGAACTATCAGTAACATAGTTGTCACAAGAAATCTTTGATTGGTAATAATATGACTCAATTTTGGCTGTGGATTGCCTTTATTGGCATGGTTATTGGCTGTATTTATTTTGGCTTAAAAGCAATAGCCATGCGACGTAAGGAAGGGATGGAATTTCCCCTCGAAAGCTTTTTCATTACGCTTTGGGCTGCAGCGCTCTACCTAACAATGATTCTAGGCGAAACAGTAACGCCCATCAATGGTCAAACAGTTTACTGGGGACGTTACGTAGACTGGGCCGTTACAACTCCATTGCTCTTACTAGAAATCGGTGTTATTGCCGGATTGCGCCCTAAATTGATTGCAGGCGTGATGGGAGCAGATATTTTCATGATTCTCACTGGCTTAGTAGCGACTCTTGAGGCTCCGCCTTACAACTATCTGTGGTGGATAATCAGTTCAGGTGCTTTCTTAGCTATCTTAGGCTCTCTTTTGACTGAATATTCTGCTAGTGCTAAGAGCCGAAATGGCAGGATAAACAGTTTGTTCCAAACCCTACGAAATATACTCATCCTCTTGTGGATTTGCTATCCGATTGTTTGGATTCTCGGTGCTGAAGGGTTTCACGTCATTAGCGTTGGCTGGGAAACCTTGTGCTACGCAGTTTTAGATATCTGTGCCAAGGTAGGTTTTGGTTTTGTTGTTGTATCTGCTGGCAATGAAACTTTAGCCCAAGCTAGTAACAGCGATCGCATTCTGGAAACTGCTCACTCCTATATACAGAGAGAGGAAAGAGAACGGAGCCCATATCGATAAATACCTTCTTTTTTGAACACGGCTCAGATTGTCAGTGCCTTTACATCAGCGTCGATCGCACTTGCTGGCTACCGGATTACAGTAGCCGGCGTTTCTAGTGACTTATACAGTTGCCATTGACATTTGCCGACAAGATTCAGCACAGCGACGGCACATATCAGCGCAAGCTTTCATTTGAGCATCATCACCCATGCGATCGCAATCTTGAGCGCACCGCTCACACACCTCTGCACAAACGCCACAAGTACGGGTATGAAGTTCAGAAGTTCGCAGCATAAAATTAGCACTTGTTTCACAAATTTCAGCGCAATCAAGCAATAGCCTAATATGAGCTTGTTCTGTATGATTACCGCCCTTTTGTAAGCAGTAAGTTACGGTATTCAAGCAAATACTATGGCAATCTAAGCAGTTTTGAATGCACTGCTGCATTTCTTGGTTAACTTGATTCAGGGTTAGTTGTTGTATAGCCAAGGTTTCTCCCTCTCTACTTACTAAATTGCAGACATAATTGCCTTTAGACTTACCTTATAAAGGTAGAGATGAGTATGCGTCTATCAATAGCAATAAGAAATATTTATGACTTATGCAATACTGGCGTTTCATGCGGATTTCATTTATATATGACAAGTACCAATTTGCACTCTAAAGAAGTCGCGGTAAAAGTATAGGCTCTGCTCGACGTTATCCTTAAATCCTTCAATCAAATGGTTGGGGTGGGGTAAAATTTAGCCTGAAACCTGGGTATATAGCTACTTCAGACTTATGTATGTACTGTAGGGTCTGGGAGAAGATGGAGGGAGCGCGTTTTGAACAGGAGTTTTTATTCAATCTGTCAGCCTGATTTCTATCTAAAGAGATACTGTTGTTTCATTTTTATTTCACTTTTCTACCTCTACAATGTAATTAAGAGATAGTTTCTGTTAGGTTTTACTACAAACTATCTCTATGTCATTCATCAAAGATTGTATTGGTTGGTAAGTTAACTACAAAAAAGTAAAGGTTTTTATGAGACGATATCATAATGAAGAAAGCTTAGATGAATCTTGCTCCAACTTTAGCGAGCGCTCATCCTATAAGCTCGGGCGACCAGAACTTTTGATGTTTTTACTGCTGTTTGTTTTAGGTATCTTAGTAGATAGTTGGTTTAATCATCATCAGTTACCGTGGCAATCGCCAAATGTTTATTCACAAGTGTCAAAATCAGCATCAGTGATTTTATAGTTTCCCTTGGTACTTCGCTCGCTTGCTAAACCTGACTCATTGCTATGCTTTAATTAAGAGAGTTATATCGGTTTTTAAATTCCAACTAAATATGGTACGCATTGGGCAGATTTTTTGGAAACGTTTATCCCGACTGCTAATACGACCTAAACGCCTTGCTATTTTTGAAGCTTGCTTGATTGGTTTAGCTTCTGGACTAGCAGCAGTCTTGTTAGGGCAAGGTGTAGGATGGCTGGGTGGATGGAGACAAAGTGCATCTCACTTACTGCCCGCTTACTATTTACTGCCGACGATTGGTTTGGGAGGAGGATTTCTGGCAGGTTGGCTGGTAGAACGCATTGCCCCATCTGCTGCAGGCAGTGGCATGTCAGAAGTCAAGGCAGTTCTGGCGAGGGTGCCGATGCCTCTTAATCTTAAAATTGCATTCGTAAAACTTGTGAGTGCAACGTTAGTTTTGGCAACCGGGATACCTTTGGGGCGGGAAGGACCAACAGTGCAAATTGGGGCAGCCTTAGCCAATCAGTTCAGTCGCTGGTTTCCTACTTCCCCCAATCATCGTCGCCAGTTGATTGCAGCAGGAGCAGGAGCAGGACTAGCTGCTGCCTTCGATGCTCCCATTGCTGGAGTCTTGTTTGTGGTGGAAGAACTCTTGCAAGATATTTCTGGCATCACCTTGGGAACGGCTATTCTAGCTTCATTTATTGCTGCTGTCATTGCTCGAATTTTAGGAACTCACAGTCTCGATTTAGATTTGCATTTAGTGACACCCAACACGAGCTTCTTTGCCCCAGAGATTCCATTTTATTTACTCCTGGGAATTCTAGCAGGGTTGGGAGGTGTGTTGTTTAATCGAGGTATTCTTGCCAGCCTGAGTTTTTACGGTCGCTTTCTGAAAATTAGCCTACCTTGGCGAATTGGATTGGCTGGATTGGTGACTGGTTTTGCACTCGTTGCACTTCCTCCAGTGTTTCGAGACAACGCTGGGTTGCGAGAACTGTTGTTAGCAGGTGACGCAAACTGGTTATTAGTCGCTCTAGTATTCTGCATTCAGTTTTTGCTGATCGTCTTCACCTACGGTTCCGGTGCGCCTGCGGGATTACTTGTTCCCTCTCTTGCATTAGGAGCAGCTTTGGGTTATTTAGTTGGGATTTGGGAACATCACTGGCTGGGGCTGAGTTTGGCGACAACTTATGCACGGGTGGGAATGGGTGCATTCTTTTGTGGAGTTGCACGAGTCCCAATTACGGCAGTAGTTATTGTATTTGAGATGACTACCGACTTCAATTTGGTATTGCCGTTGATGATTGTTTCAGTAACAGCCTATTTAGTGGCAGAACTTTTGGAAGCCGGGTCACTGTATGATAAATTGCTGGAATTTAAGGGCATTCATCTTTCTAAAGAAGGCACCTCCCAAGGACCGTGGATGGAACTAACGGCGGCTGATGTTATGCAACCCCGTGTAGAAACTCTTTCGGGCCGCATGAGACTGGATGAGGCATTACAGGCGTTTTCCCAATCTTCTCACCGTGGCTTTCCAGTCTTAGAGGAGGGCAAATTAGTTGGTATCTTAACGCAAAAGGATGTTGCCAATCTCGCCCAAAGAGGCTTAAGCAGCAATGATTACGGGGAACACTTTGTTGCAGAAGTGATGACTCAAGAGCCTATTACGACTTATCCCAAAGATACCCTTGCCCATGTCGTGCATTTGCTCGATCGCTACAACCTGAGTAATTTACCGGTTGTGGAAGGACGTCGCTTGGTAGGTATTATTACCCGCAGTGATATTATTCGGGTAGAAGCTGCATATCTCAACACCAGCGAAAATTTAAGTGGACCCAAAGCAGAACCGTCTCAAGTGATTTACCGCATTCGCGTTCCAGAAACAGGACAGGGACGTATATTGGTACCGTTGTTCAATCCTAAAACAGCAGAAACGCTGTTGCAAATGGCAGTAGCTATTGCTCGCGATCGCCATTATGAAATCGAATGTCTGCATATAATTCTTGTACCCCGTCACCAGTCTCTTGCCGACGCTCGGGTAAGTATGAGAATGGGTCAACGCCTTTTGCGTCAAGCCATGCGATTGGGGCAAGCATGGAACGTACCCGTCCATATCCAGATACGGGTTGCTCATGACGTATCTCAAGCCATAATGCAAACTATTAAAGATCGTTATATTAACTTGGTATTGATGGGTTGGAAAGGCAGCACAGCGACACCAGGACGAGTTTTTAGTCGCGTTGTGGATACAGTCATCCGACAAGCTGCTTGTGAAGTGGTGTTGGTGAAACTTAAAGACCAGAGGCATTTTGAACGCTGGCTTGTGCCAATGGCAGGCGGTCCTAACGCCCAAGGGGCGATCGCATTGCTCCCAGCGCTCACTTCACTGAATAAAATGCCAATCATCAACTTATGCCAGGTATTTCAGCCAGATGAAACCAATTTAAACACAACATCTCTCAAAAAAGCTGCTGATTTCCTCGAACAACACGTTAATGGCGTTGTAAAAATAGCTTCAGTCCGTGGCACATCAGTTGCAGATGCCATATTAGAGTTTGCCAAACATAATGATACTGATGCGATCGTTTTAGGAGCTTCTCGTGAAGGATTATTGCAGCAAGTTGTACATGGCAATATTCCTGCCACTATCTCGCGCAATAGCCCACAGACTGTTATTGTAGTGCGGTCAGCTTCTGCGTAACTACGATAAAAAGTGTTGAGTGTACTTTATCCCAGACACAGAGGACACAAAGAAATAAAATTAATCAAAGGAAGCCATTCCTTAAATTCAGTAATATTACGAATATTATTGGTGAAATTTTCTTTAAATTCAGCAAGAACATAATATCTCTTTACTTTTGCCCAATGATAACTTTACTGTTTTCTTCTCGAAAAAGGTTATCAATGAAGTGTTCTTTCTAACATCTACCAATGATATATCGTAAAATTCAAGTGACGTTTTTTACTATATTTGCTCTACTCACTGTTTCCTCTACGGCAATTGCTGATTCAATGACCATTAACGGTTCCGGTGGTAATTACAGTTATGAAATTTGGCGTACAACAGATAATAAGAGCTACTACTTAAAGGTATGGGAGCGTCAATCTAACAGGCAGGGCACACCACTGAATACTATTCGTAATTTTGAGTCCACTGGCAAGGCTCTAAATTATTTTGATTGTCATTATGCTCGCCAATCTTGTTAACTAGAGCGCCGGTACAGTAATCACTATTTCGAGTTAGGATGACCAAAGGGGCTGACACGAGAGTTGTATAGTGCTCAATGATGTGAAGTTGTGTAACGTATTTCTCATTAAAGAGTAGTAGGTTTAAACAAATGCAACCAACCTTGTGGCACCCGCTAGTAGAGTTATCAGACACGTAGCAGGCGAGCCTCACTGCGTGAGGAGCTACGCTAACGTGAACCGGATCACACACGCCAAACTGTTTATTTTCTTGCGGCAAGTGCGTCACCAATTATTTGATGATCAATTTCAAACAGAGTTGGCAAAAATTTATGATAATAGTTCCTGCATATTAACCCCTAGTAACACCTGCGTTACTAGTAAGTGGTAACCATTTTGTGAGCAAATACGAAGCTAGTAACTAGGAAGCAATTGAGTTGTTATAAATAGGGTAGACGCCGAGATACGTATCTCGGCGTCTACCCGAATAGACATCTCCCGAAAGTCTTGGTAGGAGCGCAAGGCATTGCACCCCTACTAAGACCTTTGGGTAATGCATTAATTAATTTCTGGAGATGTTTAATGGGTAAACTTTGGTAACTGGTGCTCGATTCTCTGGGGTGTGAACAACTGCCATTGTTTCAAACGTTGCATTGTCCGGCATTAACTTGCTCTACTAGGCGTGCCCAAACATGAAGATTGTGAACTACGGCAGTGCGCCGCAGGTCAAACAAGTTCTTGCGTAAACCAACATAACGAGCACGATTGCTTTGCCAATGTCCCAAGTGTGCCAAAGAATGCTCAACTGCTACGCGCTCACGAAGTTTTGCCCGCCCTAGCCTAGTTAATTGACGTTGCCGTAATTCTTGTAGTAATTGCTCTTCTGGATGAATAGAAACAGTTCGCCCATATGGGTTTGTCGTACAACCTGCTTGTAGAGGACAGTTCGCGCAAGCTGATTTGGGAAACTGTACCTTTGCTCCTAGCTTAAATGGGAGGGTAATTTGATTCGGACAGGTGATTTGTTGTTCCTCCCAATCTAAGACAAATGATGTTTTGGGAAAGCGCCCATCACGATTCCTGACTGCCCAAGCTTTGCAGTAAATTTTTAACTCTTCGGTTCGGTGACGAACTAATTTGCTACTTAGATAAGCGCGGTCAATCTGCAACTCCACCAGTGTCACGTCTTGGGCTTTAAGGTCATTG
Source organism: Tolypothrix bouteillei VB521301 (assembly GCF_000760695.4). Lineage (GTDB taxonomy): Bacteria > Cyanobacteriota > Cyanobacteriia > Cyanobacteriales > Nostocaceae > Scytonema > Scytonema bouteillei_A. Next base: position 261,582 of record NZ_JHEG04000002.1, read on the forward strand.
CTAATGGCGTCACTTACCCAAGCTTCTGGAACATTAGCTGGAGTCAAACCCACAGCCCGCACAATTCCAGTATCTAAATCCGTGAGCACGTGACGTTTATAACCATCAAACCTTTGATTGCGACTTTTACGTCCATGACGCATTGTTGGGTCTTCGACGCTCACTCGTCTATTTTTGGCTACCCCTTGTCGTAGTTGCGGTGTCCCATTTGCTGTCACTTCCACATCCTGAGATTGAATCTGTCGCGCCACTTTCAGATTCTGTTCTACACTACTGGTTACACTTAGTGGATGATTTTGCTCGAACCAAGTTTCTATTGCTTGCAGAGCCATAAGCAACCTGGACAACGCTTCTATGCGTTCTTCTGGATTGTCCCAGTTTATATCGAGTGCCGCTTTTACACTCGAACCACTAATAAATTCTGCTCCTAATTCAGTCGCTATCGCCGTCAGCTCCCCCCCCTGCTGGCGGGCTATCACGCTCATTGCCTTCTTAAGAGCATGACCCAACAAATTGTAAGTATCTTCTACTTTCGCCCCTCCCCACAATGGTGATGAATCCAACGCCCCCCGCAAATTTTTTGACCCAAAACCACCTGTCTGTTTTGCTAATTCCACCGTGCGTTCAATTAACCTTCGATCTAATCGCCGCTTTATCAGTCGAGTACGAAACCGAACTAGCGTTGGCTTACTAAACGGTGGTTCTTCACACTCGAGACAATTCAATACCAACTGCCAACGTTTGTCCATCAACAACAACTCTATTGTTTCGTCATCACTGGCTCTAGTATAGGCTTGCAGAATTGTTGCTAAGGCTAGGAGTGCAGGTGGTATTGGCGGATGACCTTTGGGACTATCATCATAAATTTTTGCCAACTCTGTTTGAAATTCATCATCAAATAATTGGTGACGCACTTGCCGCAAGAAAATAAACAGTTTGGCGCGTTTGATCCGGTTCACGTTAGCGTAGCTCCTCACGCAGTGAGGCTCGCCTGCTCTGTGTCTGATAACTCCACTGGCGGGTGCCACAAGGTTGGTTGCATTTGTTTAAACCTACTACTCTTTAATGAGAAATACGTTACACAACTTCACATCATTGGGCACTACACAACTCTCGTGTCAGCCCCTTCATCCTAACTCGAAATAGTGATTACTGTACCGGCGCTCTAGGTCATTGGTCATTGGTTATTTGTTAAGTGGTTTTGTATTTTCAAGAACTAATGACTATTTTTATTAAGTTAGGTAATAAAAATTTATTAGAAGCTTTAAAAGTTAATAATTCGTTACCTGAATCCCAGTTAAGACGCTTCATGGGGTGTCTCTACATAAATATTTATTCAATACAAAATATTTGATTTTTGAAGATTTTTGTTAACGTTTTGTGACAAAAAGAGTTGCGATCGCGTGTGTTTGTTTGTCATTCAATACGTAGCTCAATATAGGCAACTTAAGGCATAAAAACCCGGTTTCTAAAGACAAGTATCTGACAGTCATAGGACTTACGTAACTTTAACAATATTTTGTGGATTTCACACTTTGTAGAGATCTTGAACCTCTTAAAAAAGGGGATGATGTGTAAGTCTTACTTCAATCGAGTTACTATATTTATTTCAACATTTATCAAAAATTGGTAAATTAACATACAATCTAAAAATACGCTTTACTGTATGAGTGAGAGGGAATTATGAGCCGTCCTATAATACTTGGTATTGTTGGCGACAGTGCCGCTGGTAAGACCACATTGACTAAGGGGATTGCTCAAGTTCTCGGACCGGAGAATGTCACGGTTATCTGTACGGACGATTATCATAAATACGATCGCAAACAGCGTGCTGAGATTGGTATTACTGCATTGCACCCTGAGTGTAACCATCTGGATATTATGCAGCAGCACTTGTCGCAGTTGCGGATCGGACAGCCAATTCTCAAACCTGTCTACAGTCACAAAACAGGAACTTTTGAACCTCCTGTATATATTAAGCCAAATAAGTTTGTCATCATAGAAGGGTTATTAGGTTATTCCACTCGTATTGCCCGTGACAGTTATGATGTAAAAGTTTACCTTGCACCTCCCGAATCTGTGCGTGCTTCATGGAAAGTGAAGCGAGACACTCAGAAGCGAGGTTATACAGAAGAACAAGTTCTTGAAGAACTCAGAAAACGCGAACCAGATTCAGAAGATTTTATTCGTCCGCAGAGACAATGGTCTGATATCGTGGTGAGTTTCTACCCGCCTCATGATGAGGTAGATCAAGCAAATGGGCATTTGAATGTCCGTCTGGTACTCCGTCCTACCATTCCGCACCCTGATTTTACCCAAATTATCAATTCTGGTGATGGCACGGAATCTGCAATTCGGCTGGGATTGGATAGAGATATGGGTAAACCTGTGGATGTTTTGGAAGTTGATGGTCATGCCACTTTAGAGCAGGTGAATAAGCTCGAACAGATTCTTTGCTCTGATATGCCCCATCTCAAAAACATATGCGATCGCGAAGGAAATCCGGAATTGGGCAAAGTTGCAGGTACGACAGGAGAAACCATTCAAAGCAACCCGCTTGCTATCACTCAGTTACTAATTACCTATCATATGCTGAAAGCTACGCAAATTCACTATTAAAGAGGAACGGCGAAAAGTCGATTTCTATCGAGGTACAGGCAAATATTAAATAATTTTTCAAAAAAGAATTAGTTTCAAAGGTTACCAGAGATTTTCAGGAATAAGTGAATGTATCATTCTTATCTCCTGCTCTCTCCTATGACTTATAGCCTTAGAATTGCTGATATGCCCCTGACCGAACGCCCACGCGAGCGATTGTTGACATATGGCCCTAAAGTTTTGGCTACAGCCGAGTTGATAGCAATTTTGCTGGGTACCGGTCAAGGAGCCGGAAAACTTTCGGCTGTGGGTTTGGGGCAGTATATTTTGAACGAACTTGGGAAACACCAGCGTGAGGATGAGCCTTTAACAATTTTGCGAGATGTCAGCGCCTCAGAGTTAATGCAAATTCATGGTATAAAAGCTGCGAAAGCAGCAACTATTGTGGCAGCTATTGAGTTGGGTAAAAGAGCATTTCTATCTCGTCCTGGCGAAAAGACGGTTGTTGATAATCCAGCAGTGGCGGCTGCAGCCCTCAGTCAAGACCTCATGTGGCAAAATCAAGAGAAATTTGCTGTTGTTCTGTTGGATGTGAAAAACCGTTTGTTAGGAACGCAAGTGATTACAATTGGCACTGCAACAGAAACTTTAGCTCCACCGAGGGAAATTTTCAAAGAGACGATCAAGCAAGGAGCCACTCGGCTGATTGTAGCTCACAATCACCCATCGGGAAATCTTGAACCCAGTCAAGCAGATATTGAATTAACCCGTCAGTTACTCGTTGGGGCAAACTTATTGGGCATTCCTTTACTCGACCATCTCATTTTGGGTGATGGGACTCACCAAAGTTTGCGGGAAATTACAACTTTGTGGGAAGAATGTCCGCAGGGAGATTGAGAAAACTTAACCTTTTTCTTAGAAAATCAAAAGTATTCTAATTTACCTGTGTTTGAGTAGTTCATCGAAGAAGGGAACAGGGAGCGCTTAACGGATGTTAAGCCTTCCAAGTTTAAAGTGACTCTCTGCTGGGAAGTTTTTGAATTGTTGTGGAACTTTCTTCTCGCACTGGGAATCATAGGCAAGGTGCTTATGAGATAACAATATGTATCAATTATTACGTAATATTTGCTGGGCTGTGGCAAGTTTCTGGGGTATGTTGGCACTTGCTAACTTTGAGACTCCGGCGATCGCAACGACTTTCATCATTTGGGCGCTTTTGTTTTTGCCTCCGCTTTATCAAAAGACACAAATTTATAAATTAGACAAAAACATTCTTTGGCGAGTTGTTATCTTTATCTTTGCTCCCATCGTAATTCCAATTGTAATGTCTGTTAATATGCCATAACCTTAACTTTCTCCCTAGAGAGCTTTATACTGTCGTAATTCCCCCAAATTCCTTAAAAGTGTCACATGACTGAACAAGAATTGTTGGAAGCCATGAAACTCACGATTGTTGCTAGAGATTGGCAAGGTTATTTGAGTTTTCGCCGTCAGCTAATCGCTCTCGATCCTCAATTTCAAAGCAAAATGCGGGCATTCTATGGAGAACTATCCGATACCGATTTAATTGCGTATGCAGATTACTTCGGTTTCGATCAAAAACTACCAAATCATATTAAGGAATACTTAAAAATTAAGGAAAAAGCCAAACAAGAAGAAAGGGAAAGACTTGCACAAGAAAGAACGGCAGCCTGGGAAATGAATGCCAGAAGTTTGAAACCCATACTGCGTAAACCCTCCAAAGATTAAAAATTGTAAAGTATTAAATTAGCAATGTCTCTTCTTCAAAAATATATTAAATTATATTAAATAAACTTGACAAAAGTTGTTGCTTGTATGTTTACGAAAGAAGTAGGCTGTTAAACAGGCTTTAACGATCGCTTGGCTCCCATTTAAGATTTCGTTGATAAGTTTATTTTGTAAAGCTAAATTCAGCTTTGCAAGATTAAGAAAAACTGGTGGTTATTGGTATCAGTTGCTCGGCACGGAAGTTGCGTCAACTGGAAACACAGATGAGGAGCAAAGTTTATGCAGCGATTTAATGTTGAGCAACTGCTATCAAGCGCAATGAGACGTCGGCAGTTTTTGATTGGTGCTGGAACTGTAACTGGGTTTGCGATCGCCAATCAGTTTCCCAGAAAAGTTAATGCTCAACCAAAATTTTCTACATATCCATTTAGTTTGGGTGTTGCATCAGGAGATCCATTGCCCAAGAGCGTGGTTCTGTGGACGAGGCTTGCACCAGAGCCTTTGATTGAAGGAGGTGGAATGCCAAAGCAAAACGTTCCCGTGCAGTGGCTGGTTGCAACTGATGAAAAGATGCAACAAGTTGTCCGCAGCGGTACGGCAATAGCAATTCCAGAGTTTGCTCACTCCGTTCATGTTGAGGTGATGGGGCTGGAACCCAATCGCTGGTACTGGTATCAATTTCGTGTAGGTAAGGAAGAGAGCCAAATTGGGCGCACCCGCACTGCACCCGTTCCAGGGGATTTCCTCAACGAGCTAAATTTTGCCTTCGTGACTTGCCAAAAATGGGAAGACGGTTTTTATTCTGCTTACCGCAACCTAGCTCAAGAAGATTTAGATTTAGTCTTTCACTTGGGTGACTACATTTACGAGTATGGCATCAGTCCTGGTAGTGTCCGCAATGCCTCTTTGCCAGAGCAATTTCAGCAAGAGACAACAACATTAGAACAGTATCGCCTCCGTTACGCTCTGTATAAAACTGACCCAGACTTGCAGTTGTGTCACGCCTTGTTCCCTTTTGTCGTGACTTGGGATGACCATGAAGTAGATAATGATTATACTAATGCTTTATCGGAAAAGAACGATCCCATCGAAGATTTCCTTCAAAGAAGAACAGCAGCTTATCAAGCTTATTACGAACATCAACCACTACGTCGCTTCTCTGTACCCCAAGGAGCGGATATGCTCCTTTATCGGCGGTTAACCTTTGGAAATTTAGCTGAGTTTAGCGTACTCGATACCCGACAATACCGTAGCGATCAACCCTGCGGTGATGGTGAGACACAGCGTTGCTCCGCAGCACTAGACCCAGCCAAAACGATGACTGGCGACAGACAAGAACGCTGGCTCCTCAATGGTTTGAATCGTTCTCAAACACGCTGGAATATCATTGCTCAGCAAGTGCTGATGGCAGAATTGGATCACAAAATTGGGGAGGGTGAAATCTTTTGGAATGACTCTTGGGATGGTTACCCTCTTGCAAGGCAACGTGTCCTCAGCCATATTACAGAACGGAACATCAGCAATCCAGTTGTCATCACGGGTGATTGGCATTCTACCTTCGTTAGCGACCTCAAACTGAATTTCAAAGACCAAAACTCACCTACTGTAGCTACAGAGTTTGTTACCCCCTCTTTAACCAGCAACGGCGATCGCATTGTTTACGGACCCTACTACGGTCCGATGATTCCAGAGAACCCACACATTAAGTTTTTCGATGGCGATCGCCGTGGCTATTTCCGAGTCAACCTCAACCACCAACGCTGGCACACAGATTTGCGTTTTGTAACCACAGTGAGCCGTTCGGATGCACCTATCTATACTTTTGCTTCCTTCGTTGTTGAGAACGGTCGTCCTGGCGCTCAGACAGCATAATTAAAGGGAGACAAGGTACTGTTAGCGAATTCTCTAATGTCCTGTATGGATAAGAGCGATTTTTCAGTGCTATCGAGAGCGAGGAGAGGACTGTTGCAGTGAAGTAGCCTCAAGTTGCCCAAGAGTAGCCTAGTGGTTGCCCTAGTGATGGGGTGAATGGTTGGCGTGGGGTCATTTTTGGAGCGAATTTGGTTGCCAACTGTTGCCACAAAATAGCCAAAGGTTATCTTAAAGTAGCCTCTGGAAATTATCACTATCGATGCAACAACTGGTTTGCTGAGTTGGAGTAATCCGGTGGCTGGGAACTATAAAATCTTTGTCGGAGCCGTTGATGATGGTGGCTTGGGTGCGGCACAGGGCTTTACTCTGACAGCACGAGCGCACAATGCGCTAGTGATTCGCTCAACTCCTGTGTTAACAGCTACTCCTGGTAGTGCGTATGCTTATGATGTCATAGCCGCAGATGTTGATGGCGAGCCCCTGACGTACTCATTAGATCCGGTCTCTCGCTCTTTCAGAGCCGCTACGCGATCGCACTTTCAATTACATAGCAGGCTATCAACTTGATATTGTTACTGAAGCAGGTGAAACGGAAAATTATGATTATGACCAAACATAACATATAAACGTTTAAATCGAGGAGAGACTACGTCTGATGTAGATATTGCAGCAAAACTAGCTCAAGCTCAAGCAAAGGCTCTAAGTAAATCAGTCATTTTAATATTTGTCAATCTTGTCGATTAATACTCTAATCTAAAGATAAAGTTGACAATATAAAAACATCTAACCGAGTAGTTTTTGGACTTTATTACATAAAGAAATGGATGAAAAAAAACAAAAACAAACAGAAATATATGAAGCAGTAAAAGCTGGAAAAATTGAAAAGACTATAGCAATTCTTAATACTGGGATCGATTTAGAGTTCAAGTATAAATATGGTGATACTCTGTTAAAAACAGCCGTTGATTATCACCATGTAGAAATTGTGCGCCTGTTACTTAAAGCAGGAGCATCAACTATTTCTAGTAATAAATATCTCCTGAGGCAGGCTCTCAACTATGCTTTAAATAAAAATGATATTAATATATTAAAAGAATTAGTTGGGGTAGGAATCAATGTTAATCAAAGTTTAAAAAACGATGGTGAGACTGCAATAATGGATGCAGCACACTGTGGAAATTTTAATGTTGTCCGGATGTTAGTTGATGCCGGAGCAAATGTAAATGCAGTTACTAATGGTGGATATTTCGCTTTATGGAATGCTGCAAATCAAGGATGGCGGGAAATTTACGACTACCTTGCACCTCTAACAGATGCAGAATTGAGACAAGAAGCGGAGCAACTTCTAGCTGAAGGCTTAATCTACCGCCAAAGAGCGAATGATAAATTTACTGAGGCTTTTATTGAAGCAGCAGCAATGGGCAATCTTAATGCTGTCAACAAAGCAATAGATGAAGGAGTTAATGTCAATGCCATTAGCTGTGAAAATGTGATGGCTCTCAATATTGCTTCTTTTTGGGGTCATATATCAGTAGTTAAAGCTTTAATCAAAGCTGGAGCAAACGTTAACAATAAAAATGAAAACAAGAGTCGAACTGCATTAGTAAAAGCTATTGATGGACTTTCTACAGTAAAATACTTAAAAAAAGATACAACAAGACAGATTGAAGTGATTCATATTTTAATCGAAGCAGGTGCTGATGTTAATGCGACCAACAATGATAATTGGACAGCCTTAATGGAAGCTGTAAAATCTGATAACATCCAGATAGTTGAAATTTTGCTCAAAGCTGGAGCAGATATTAATATTAAAAATCTAGCTGGACAAACTGCTTTGTCATTGGCTCAACAAGGTGGAAATAGTGAAATTATTCAACTTCTTCTCAAAGCTGGAGCTATAGAAAATTAGAAAACTGACACTCTTATTTAAAGATACTTATAGTAATTTACATAACGAGCGCTACCTATCCCGAATGCAATACTGCTCGGTTAAGGGAAAATAGGGGGTGAGATAAAGCAGAATAGCGGCGTCTACCCATGAACGAACCATCCGGAGCGAGTGAGAATGAGTCTACTATTACAATCGCCGAACCGCAAAGTGGCACAAATCAAGTGATAAAAAGTACATTAGAAGACGGAGATATGGAAGTACGATACGGCTGTACTCCGTAATTGCTAATTCCAAGACGCTTGCTTGACTTATCAGCTACTTTCTGCGCTCTGCTGATGTCACTGGTATCACTATCGATGCTGAATATTATCAAGGGTTAATGAAACGTATAATTAGAATTAGGACGATGGAAAATACTTTTTCTAGCTGACAGCATAATTTGAAATTAAACTCTGGTAAATAAATATGGAAGATTTATACAAGACATTACAAACAATAAAACAACATCCAACTGTTCGTTTAGGAAAGCATTCAATATTTCATCTAGAAGCTTTCTTCTTTGGATATTATTATATGATGCGTCATCTAGAAATGCCATATTACATGGAAAATTTTAAAGAATTTGACAATTTGATTAGATGGATTCGTAATAAATACGATGCAGGAAAAAACCGTTCTTGGGCTAGTGTAATACTTTTCTATTCAGAAGATGAAAGAGATGCTCTAGATAATTTTTTTGAATTATCTGATGAGTTTTTTGCTCAAAAAAATAATTTTCAAAATCAAAATATTGATAATAAACAATAAAGAAAAGAAAAAATGGTTGATTTATACGATGTTATAAACAAAATACAAAAAGAGCCGATTTTTTATTTGGGCAGGCGTTCTCTCATTGCTCTGTATGCTTTTTTGCGGGGATATAATATTGCTAGACGAGAACTTCAATTACCTAAAACAGAACAAGAACAAGAATTTGAAAAATTTCCAGACTGGATCAAGTGGAAAGCTATGATTGAAGTCAATCAATCATGGGAAAAAATAATACTACTGTATTCTGATGATGATGTCAAAGCTTTTGAGAAATTTTTTATTTTATTTAAAGAATTTGTTAATCGAGAGGATAAATAAAAAATTAAAACACACGAAGATTAACTAGAAAAAATGTAATCGGACTCATAAGTCGAGCTAAGCACTAAAAATTTGAGATGGCTCTAGCAACCGTCTTACAGTAGCAAGAGCCTCTTCCCCTGGAATTGGTTGCACAGAACCAGAGCGAATTTCTGAACATCGTTTTTTTGCTTCAGTCATCCATGCTGCTTGGATTGTTGGTTCAGTATCAAACTCCAAGCTTTCAACTAGCTTTTCTGCTAATAACGCCCTGGATGCGCTAGGGAGTGCTAGGAGTTCTTCTGTTAGTTCCTCAATTGATTTCATGAAACCTCACAGGGTTTTAAGTCCTATTCTATCTTCGTTCCAAATGAAATGCTGGTTCCATTCCATCTGCCGAGGATGGACATTTTCAATTGCGATCGATAAGATAGGATTGCTATGACAATTCTATCTTATTTATGACAACTTCAATAACGGCAAAAGCTTACTATAGCTTAAAGAGAAGAAAGAGAGAATTGCAAAAAACTATAGGGAGCATCTCGTTTTGTCAAATTGCCCTCAGAATAAAATTCTGGGACTACACAAACAAAGCCTGCGGAAGCAGGCTATTTATTTGTCGGCGTAGGCGGAATGGGGGTTGTATAGCAGCGATTGCGAACATCGCAGGCGTGTTTTTTCGATATGATTCCTATTTAATTTGTAAAATATAGCTAGGTTTGTCATTGCCTACCCCACAGTACTTAAGAATTTTCATCAATCATTTATGATTCCTATAGCTGTCCGTGTAGGAGTTACAAAAATCTCTCCCTTGTCCTCCTTGTTCGGCTCTCAAATAGGATTGCTACATATATCGAATTATTTGTTAAGGGTAACTAGCGTATAATATGCTATTGAGTAGAGAAAAAACAGCATTTTACTTGAAAGATTTGGAAACACCAGTAGGCAAAGCTGTGAATCTTACTATTGCCGGATTGGTTTTACTATCGTCAGGAATTTTTGTAGCGGAAACATATGATATTCCTGAGATTGTTCGATTTAATCTAGATGCAATAGACACCGTCATCTTGTTCGTTTTTGCAATAGAATATGTACTCCGCTTTTGGAGTGCAGAAAATAAGGTTAAGTATATTTTTAGTCCATACGCAATTATTGACTTAATGGCAATCTTGCCTTTTCTTATAGGAACGGTAGATATTCGCTTTATCCGGCTGCTAAGATGGTTTCGGATTTTAAGATTAATTAGGTTTATAGATAAAAAGTTTTTATTTAGTATTGATACTGAAGATGGTGTAATTTTTGCACGTATATTATTTACTCTATTTGCGATTATTTTTGTATACTCTGGATTGATTTATCAAGTAGAACATCCCGTAAATTCAAAAGTTTTTGTGACTTTTTTGGATGCTTTTTATTTTTCTGTTGTCACCATGACAACTGTTGGTTTTGGTGACGTGACTCCTGTTTCTGAATTAGGGCGTCTGCTAACTGTATTGATGATTTTAACTGGTGTTGCTCTGATTCCCTGGCAAGTGGGCGATTTGATTAAGCGATTGTTTAAAACAGCCAACCAGGTGGAAACAACTTGTTCTGGTTGCGGTCTTCTTTTTCATGATGTAGATGCAAAATTTTGTAAGAGTTGTGGAACTAAGTTGCGTTAGGGGTTAATAGTTAGCGGACATTACCTTAATTTAGAGTCATCGAAGAATTTAGTATAGGCAATAACATTTTTGCCAATCTCGCTTGCGATAGAAGCGTTATGTTGTCTCGTGAAATTATTGTAGATTGTAAAAAGTCTTAAGAATTCATTTCGTCTCCAGGCTAAATGTACTCACCTTGTTTCAAGAATTGCTTGGTTTCTATCGCCGCAAGCATTGTTGCTGGAAATTTTCTACACTCCACTACTATAAATTCTGAGGGTAGTTTGATCGGCTATCAACAATCTCAAGCACAAGAGGTGCAGGCATTATCAGTAGAACTTCCCCAACAACAAGTTCCTATTGTGAGGTTTCCTCGTGATGTCTATCCAGTAGTTAAGCTTTCAGAAATTACACTGCCACAAATTCAAGTGCAGGCAAATAAGCACTTAACTATAATTACGATACCAACTCGTCTGTTATTTAAATGCGGTGAGCATCAAATGGCAGCCAAAGCAGAGAAAGCTTTGAATCAAGTTAGCCAAGCGATCGACAATCGGTATTCGGGTAGTTGGTTGCAAATTTTGGGACATACCGATTTTAGAGGTAGTAGCAAAGAGAATTTTCAACTTTCAGAACAGAGAGCTGTAGCCGTACAACAGTGGTTAAGCAAGAAAGGTCTCTTAGATGTATCTATGGTTACTACGCAGGGTTATGGAAAATCCCAACCGATTGTATCAAATACGAAATTTGATTGTTTCACTCGAGACATTGCAAGGCAAAAGAATTCTCGTATTGAAATAGTGATCCAAAGGCTCGACCATCAAGTGTAATTTCCAATAGTTCCTATAGTAAGCATAAAAATTTATTGAAGTATTGGCAAAAAACTTTACATTTTTGCGGAAATGGAGTTTAATTTATCTAACTTAAGACAGATGCTGAAAGTGAAACTTTATATTATGGAAATCATTCTACCGTTTCACCTGTAAAGCACTGAAGATTATTACATCTACCATTATTACAAGTATAAGAGTTTCCAGCATCTACCAGACTTTTTTCTTTGTTAACACTTAGCATTCAGCAGTTAACAGTCAACTATTAGATTGAGGTTTATTTAGATGCTTCTGGCAGATGTCATAATCAATAGCACTTACGACCTTCGCCTTGTCTTACTTTCAATTGTCATAGCAGTTTTTGCTTCATATACTGCTCTAGATCTTGCTAGGCGAGTGAGAACAACTCAAGCACAAGCCAGACTGGTTTGGTTGATTGGTGGTGCTGTTGTTATGGGTACTGGTATCTGGTCGATGCATTTTGTTGCCATGCTAGCTTTTAGGTTGCCCATACCAATGGTCTATGACGTATCTACTGTAATCGTCTCTGTGTTACCTGCGATTGTTGCTTGTGGCGGAGCGCTTTTTCTTACGAGTCGTCAGACTTTAAGCAAGCAGCAATTGCTTGTTGGTGGGGTGTTAATGGGCATTGGTATTGCTGCTATGCACTACATTGGAATGGCAGCAATGGAAATAGATGCAAGCACTCACTACAATCCTGTTTTGTTTGCACTTTCTGTCGCGATCGCAATTGGTGCATCAATAACAGCGCTGTGGATTGTCTCTGAGCTAGGAGGACGAACTAGCAAAGGCAGTCGGTTGCCGAAAGTTTTGAGTGCGCTGATTATGGGAAGTGCGATCGCGGGAATGCACTACACGGGAATGGCTGCTGCTTCTTTTCACTCAACAAAGGCTGTCAATACAGTAGCCACTGAAGAGATGAATATTTCCTTCAACTGGTTGGCGCTCAGCATCGGCATAGCTACACTTGTCATTCTTGGTTTTACTATCTTGACTTCTTACGTAGACCAAAAACTACTCGCTCAACAAGGGATGCTCCTACAACAGCAAGAAGCGGAAACTTTGCGCTCCCAACTCTTCACAAATATAGCTCTCCGCATTCGACAATCCCTGAACGTTGATGACGTGTTAAAAACTTCTGTCTTTGAAGTCCAACAAGCACTGATGATAGATCGAGTGGTTATTTATCGCTTTAATCCAGACTGGACAGGTACGATTGTTGCTGAAGCAACAACATCTGAATGGGTAAAACTTTTAGGGCAGACTGTGAATGACCCATTCCGTAAAGAGTACATAGATATGTACAAAAATGGTCGAGTCCGAGCAATTAATAACATTTACGACGCAGGTTTTACAGATTGTCACCAAGAAATTTTAAAAGGTTTTCAAATTAAGTCAAATATAGTTGCTCCTATTATTACCAATAATGAGTTATTGGGTTTGATGTGCGGTCATCAATGTTCTGAATTCCGGAATTGGCAACAACCTGAAATTGATTTGTTCCAACAATTGGCAACTCAAGTTGGTATTGCTTTAGAACAAGCCTATCTGCTCCACGAACTAGAGCAAGCACAGGAAGTTTTGAGACTGCGCGATCGCGCTATCGCCGATGCAAGCAATGCTATAGTCATTACCGATCCGCGCCAACCTGACAATCCCATGATTTTTTGCAATCCTGCTTTTGAAAGCATGACAGGCTATTCACAGCAGGAAGTTATCGGTCGGAACTGTCGCTTTTTGCAAGGACCGGGAACCGATCCAATGTCGGTCGAGCAAATACGCGAAGCAATAAGATTAGGGCATGAATGTCAGGTGATTGTTCAAAATTACCGTAAAGACGGGACTCCCTTCTGGAATGAAGTGACTATCTCGCCGGTAAAAGATAAGTCCGGACGAATTATAAATTTCATTGGTATACAAACTGACATTACTCAACGCAAGTGGGCGGAAGAAGAACTCAGGTTGAGTAAAGAAATTCTCCAACAGAATTTATTAGAATTCATCAGTCATGTTGAAGAAGTGGTTAAAGGAGATCTGACAGTTCGGGCTGAAATCACAACTGGTGAAATTGGAATTGTCTCTGATTTTTTCAATACCATTATTGAAAGTTTGCGAGACACGGTCACGCGGGTTAAGCAAGCAGCCTTACAGGTCACTTACTTTGTGGGAGAAAATTCCAAAGCAATTCGTAACTTAGCAGATGAAGCACTCGAACAAGCTGAAGAAATTACTCGAACTTTGGATGAAATCGAGCAAATGAACCAATCTATTCAAGCGGTTGCAGATAGTGCCAACCAAGCGACAGAAGTTGCTCGTGTAGCCTCAGATACTGCTGTTGCTGCAGGACAAGCAATGGAACTAACTGTGTGTAGTATTTTAGATTTGCGACAAGCAGTGACAGAAACAGCAGAAAAAGTGAAGCATTTTGGTGAATCATCGCAACAAATTTCCAAAGCAGTCACCTTGATCGAGCAAATCGCCATGCAAACAAACTTACTGTCTATCAATGCCAGTATTGAAGCTTCTCGGACTAATGATGAAAGTCAGGGTTTTGGAGCCGTAGCTCAAGAAATCAGTAAATTGGCAATCCAATCAGCTGAAGCTACCCAAGAGATTGAGGCGATCGCTCAAAACATCAAAGCAGAAACCAATGAAGTTGTGCAAGCAATAGAATTTGGAACAACTCGCGTTGTTGAGAGCGTTCAGCTTGTGAAGGATACCAAACAAAGTTTAGAAAGAATTATGGAAATCTCCTACCAAATTGACCAATTAGTTCAATCAATTTCGCAAGCAACAGTATCTCAAGCGAGAACCTCTCAAGCTGTAGCTATTCTTATGCAAGAAATTGCTCAAGCTTCAGAACGCACGGCTAATTCATCACGTATTGTGTCTTTGTCTTTAGAACAAACTGTAGACGTAACGCAGCAATTGCAAGATTCCGTGAGTGTATTTAAAACAGGAGCATTAGCTGTCACGCAACCTCAGCGTAAATTGCATTTGTAGATGCAAACGTCTTTAGGGTAGTATTGCCGCAGTGCTTCCTAGAGTATGTGAAGATGGCTGAGATTCTGTACGTTAATCCAACAGCAGGCAGTGACAGTGCGGCAGGTAGCCAACAAGCACCGTTAAAAACCATTACCCAAGCTCTTAAGCGAGCGACATCGGGCAGTCAGATTCAGTTGGCAGAGGGTTATTACAATGCTGCTAGCGGTGAAACCTTTCCGATGCATGTTCCTATTGCTGTCACAATTGTTGGCAATGAAAGTCATAAGGGTAGCAATGTACTCGTTGAAGGGAGTGGTGAATATCGCAGCCCTACCCTAGCAAAGCAAAATGTAACTTTCATTTTGTCCTTCAATGGCGCAGAACTTCGAGGAATAACCTTCACAAACCGGGCTAACCGTGGAGTTGCTGTTTGGATTGAATCAATTGCTTCTACTATTTCTAATTGTACTTTTATCAATTGCAGCCGTGACGGTGTTTTTGCCTCTGGCAATGCTCGTGTTACTATTACTGATAGTTTATTTGCAGAAAATGCTACAAATTGTATTTCCATTGTTCGCGACACTCAAGGAGAAATTCGGGGTAATATCTGCTACAGATCGGGTTTTGGTGTGGTGATTGGCGATCGCGCTTCTCCCATTCTGACAGACAATCATATTTACGAAAATCGCTCTGGAATTGTTGTCTCGGGTGATGCTCGTCCGGTATTGCGAAATAATATTAGTGAAAGAAATACTGAAGATGGTTTAACTGTAACTTCTAACGCCTTACCAGATTTAGGCAATAGCAATGATTATGGAAGCAACATCTTGCGCCTTAATGGTAAGTTCGATTTGCAAAATTCCGGTTCTCACAGACTATTAGCTGTCGGCAATCAATTAGACCCAGGTAAAATCAAGGGCTACGTAGAATTAGTTTACAATCAAGCTCCTACACTGACTTCTAAACCAACACCCGTTTTTACTCAGATACCAAAACCCATACCTGCGCCGACTCAAGCACCTCTAGCCCTACCTACGTTGCAACCAACTTCCATACCTATACCTGTTGCCGCACCAATACCTAATTTTACATTCTTTGCAACTCCCCTCAAAGGTTTAATTGATATTAAAAATCATTGGGCGGAGGAGTTTATTGAGAAATTATTCAAGTTAGAAATTATTGTGGGTTTTCGCGATCGCACTTTCAGACCAGATGCAACGATGACGCGATCGCAATATGCAGCAATAGTTGTAAAAGCATTTAATCCACCAACAAAAAGGCAGGCGATAGACTTTAAAGATGTGCCGGGAAATTTTTGGGCTTATAGGGCAATACAGCAGGCGTATGAAGGGGAATTTATCTCAGCTTTTCCCAACAATGCTTTCCGTCCCCATCTCAATATGAACCGATTGCAAATTATCGTCTCTCTTGTTAATGGATTGGAATTCAAGACTGATAATTTTACTGCCAGTAATGTTTATACTGACTGGGAAAAAGTTCCAGAGTCTAAAAAGAGAGAGATAGTTATTGCTACCCAAAGAAGAATAGTTGTCAACTTTCCCAATCCAAAACATCTCAATCCCAACCGAGATGTTACCCGTGCAGAAGTTGCAGTTATGGTTTATCAAGCCTTAGTGGATATCGGTCAAGAAGAGGCTATTGATTCTCCTTACATAATATAGGGGTCAAGGGTTAGGCATATTTTCAATGTAGGGAATAATATGAGTTGGTAAAAGAAAAGGAGAAGTACATCTATCTGTGGGTAGTAGCTAACAAATGAATACCAATGAATTATCAATAGAGTAAGTTCTTATTTACATTCCTGATTCCACTCAGAGTCAATCCTA
The DNA here is from genome assembly GCF_000760695.4 of Tolypothrix bouteillei VB521301. Lineage (GTDB taxonomy): Bacteria > Cyanobacteriota > Cyanobacteriia > Cyanobacteriales > Nostocaceae > Scytonema > Scytonema bouteillei_A. Next base: position 278,122 of record NZ_JHEG04000002.1, read on the forward strand.
ACAATCCTCTCATAAAAGGTATTTTTTCTAAGTAGAGCAGGGATGACAATCAAATATGCCCACTAGACAGCTAGTTCGCACCTAGCTCCTAGCAGGGCTTCCCCCTAATTGAGTAAGCAACTAGGAGACAATCCGATCGTGTCAAAGCATCCTAATAATTTTCATCTTAATAGCGATAGACGCAACATTTCTACCTTAGAAGGATTACCTATACTTGTGGTAGACGATGATAGTGATAATTTGCTACTAATGACATTCATTCTGGAACAGAGTGGTGCTAAAGTCATGACAGCATCATCAGCTATGGAAGCTTTAGAGATCGTCCAAAAATTTGAATTACGCCTGTTAATTGCAGACATATCTATGCCAAAAGTAGATGGTTATTCCTTAATACGTAAAATTAGAAATTTAAACTCACCTCACAAAGATATTCCAGCTATTGCAGTAACTGCTATTGCTACAGATGAAGGACAGATTTTTGCTTTGATCTCTGGATTTCAAAGTTACTTAATTAAGCCAGTCGATCCTGATGATTTTGTAGCAGAAGCTATCAAAATTATTTAACAAACTGTTCTGCGATCGCAAAGCACTAATTGCACTTTAAGGATTAAGGTAAGTTCGATCGCGTACAAAAAATCTTTTTTGGCACAGTCCTGTCATATCTGAAGATATTTGAAAATTAAAATATTACTCCTTTGCGGATAAAGAATCAATGATTTTTCATCATGGTTTCTGCTACTTTGTTAATCTGGAGTCGTTTGTGTCAGGAGTTTTAATAGGTTTCTAGTATTGCTGTGTTCGTCGTATAAAAAATAAGTTACAACTCAGATAAACCGGGCAAAATTTATAACGCGAACGAGTAGGTTCTGATTTCTAAAAAATAATAGCTTCTAGTGGTAAACTGGCTAGAAGCTAAATTGTATATAGGGATTTTTGCTTGTTAGTATAAATTGTACTGATTTTGAAAAAAGGTTCTTCTATCTAACGGTATGTCGTCTAGAAGTTGCGAAAGCAGTATTTCTTGTCGGTAGAATAGGGGTAAATTCGCGAAATGACGGTGACTGTACGTAAAGAAAATTATATGCCCTCTCGATTGCTACCTTATGGCGTTGCGATTCTGGCAGCGACAGTCGCCCTTCTGCTAACACAACTGCTTCTGCCGCTCCTGAATCCACTCATATTTCCACTATTTTTTGCTGCTGTTGCAGCTAGTGCTTGGTATGGGGGCATGAAACCGGGGCTGCTCGCGCTCGCCGTGTCTGTCGGCGACTGCCTCTACTTCTTGATGGAGCCGCTTTACTCATTCACCATCACAAGTGCCAATCAGTTGGTGCAATTGTTTGCATTCTCGCTGGTGTCATTTTTTATCGCGTTACTCTGCACGCAATTGCGGATGGCCAACCAAAAAACTAAGGCAACCTTGCAGGCATTGCGGGAAGCCAACCTGCGAATTACGCGTACTTTGGAAAGCACGAAAGATGCCTTTGTCGCGATCGATCGCAACTGGCTCATCGTTTATCAAAATGCAGAAGCGGAGCGAATTAACAGCAAACCTCGCACAGAAGTTATTGGTAAGATTTACTGGGAGGAGTGGTATGTATTGGTAGGGACGAATGTAGAGCGCCAATATCGGCGTGCAATGGCAAAACAAATTCCCGTCCACTTTGAGCATCACTTTTACCAACCCCCTACATATAATTTGTGGCTTGAGATTGACGCCTATCCCCATGAAGATGGTCTTGATATTTTCTTCCGTGACATTACTCATCGCAAACAGGCAGAAGAAGCATTACGAGAGAGCGAGAAACACATACAACTTGCTATTAAAGTGGCTCGATTGGGAACTTGGCGCTACGACACCGACACAAATCTTGTGGAACTGGACGAACGGATGCGCGAGATTTGGGGCGAGCCGAAGGATGCAGTCACAATCCCCCTTCCAAGAGTGATGGAACGGATACATCCTGACGATCGAACACGAGTGACAACGGCGATCGCAACAGCCCTCGATCCGGCGCTATCTGGTGAGTATGAAATTGATTACCGCATCCTGTGGGATGATGGCAGCGAGCGGTGGGTCTCAGCTAACGGGCAGGTAGAATTTGAGGAAGATGGGGGTGCGCGACGAGCGGTTGGGTTTATTGGAACGGCACTTGATATTACCGATCGCAAACAAATTGAAGCAACCCTGCGGCAAAGTGAAGAACGCTATCGTTATTTAGCAGAATCAATTCCCCAACTGGTGTGGACTGCTAACAGCGATGGAACACTTACTGATATTAATCAACGTTGGTCAGATTTCACGGGGTTAACCTTAGCCCAAGTTCAAACCTGTGGTTGGGAAGCCATTATACATCCCGATGATGTCCCAACTCTCAGCCAAAATTGGGCAGCAGCGCAACACGCAGGTACAAACTATCGAGCTGAAGGTCGGATGCGACGGGCAGATGGAGCTTATCGCTGGTATTTGCATCAAGCGGTACCTCTGAAAAACCAGCAAGGGCAAGTTATTAAATGGTTTGGCACAGCAACAGATATCGAAACTCAAAAACAACTCGACCAACAGCGCCAGTGGCTGCTAGAGCAAGAGCAAGCCGCCCGTGCGGAAGCTGAAACGGCTAACCGGATCAAAGATGAGTTTTTAGCAGTGTTATCTCACGAGTTGCGCTCGCCCCTCAATCCTATCTTAGGTTGGTCTCAGTTACTGCTAAGCGGTAAGTTAGATGCAACAAAAACCACTCAAGCGTTACAAACAATCGAGCGAAACGCTAAACTCCAAGTACAACTGATTGAAGATTTATTAGATGTTTCTCGCATCTTACGTGGCAAACTGAGCCTTGAAATGGTTCCTGTGAATTTGGTATTGACAATTGCAGCAGCTATTGAAACAGTACGGTTGGCTGCTCAAGCCAAGTCAATTCAAATTGATACAGTCTTGGAGTTAAAGAGCGCACAAGTTTTGGGAGATTCTGCCCGTTTGCAGCAAGTGATTTGGAATTTGCTGAGCAACGCCGTTAAATTCACTTCACCGGGCGGACGGGTAGAAATTCGGTTAGAGCGCATTAACTGGGAAGCTCAAATTACAGTCAGCGACACGGGCAAAGGCATTCATCCTGATTTTCTACCTCATGTGTTCGAGTACTTCCGTCAGGCAGATGCAACGACAACGAGAAAGTTTGGCGGATTGGGGTTAGGGTTGGCAATTGTCCGTCAATTAGTCGAACTGCATGGCGGTACCGTTCGAGCCGAAAGTCCGGGGGAAGGGCTTGGAGCTACTTTTACGGTTACTTTACCGCTTTTAAATGAAGACAAAAGCATCAAACAGGCAGATAATTCCTCTTTGCTCGTACATGAGGCATTACCCCTAAGTGGCAAACAGGTGCTTGTGGTTGATGATGAGGCAGATTCAAGAGAGTTAATTGCCTTTATCTTAGAACAACGCGGTGCAATTGTTACAGAAGTTGCTTCTGCACTTCAAGCACTTCAAGTCATAGCAAAGATTCAACCCAACGTGTTAGTTAGTGATATTGGGATGCCTGATATGGACGGATATATGCTAATGCGGCACATTCGAGCAATGCCAAGCGAGCAAATTAGCCAGATAAAAGCGATCGCTCTGACTGCATACGCAGGAGAGATCGATCGGCAACAAGCACTCACTGTGGGATTTCAATACCATATTGCCAAGCCAGTCGATCCCGAGCAATTAGTTGGCGCGATCGTCAATCTTTTGAAATCTGACAGCGCGGATGGGTAGGTGTTGAAAAATGGGGACCTCAAAAAAGTCCTTCTACCCCTGACTGCGTAAGGCTTTCATCTCAATTTCCCATCAAAACCATCCGCGCTGCTTACAGGGTAAGAGTTTCAAGCAATTCCTCTTGTCATGACTGGTGCCAAACGTGTTATGCTTAAGTCATCCGCGCAGCAGTTCCTTGAAAACTTAATAAGGCAAGCCTTTTAAAAGCCAGCAGTGGTAATTTATACGAATCCCTATCAGGGATTGAAACCAAGAGTACGGCTAGCGCTGGCGGCGGTATGCATGTGGTAATTTATACGAATCCCTATCAGGGATTGAAACGGATTGCTCGACAAGGCGAACTTCCCTGGCGGTGGTGGTAATTTATACGAATCCCTATCAGGGATTGAAACGGGTTAATGATACCGAGGGTAAAGTTACTCGTTGGTGGTAATTTATACGAATCCCTATCAGGGATTGAAACAAAAGCTGCAATCTTTGGGCAGTTTTATTAAGCTCAGGTGGTAATTTATACGAATCCCTATCAGGGATTGAAACTTGATTTCCTTTTAGGCTTCTTAATTTTTAAATCTAAAGTGGTAATTTATACGAATCCCTATCAGGGATTGAAACCTATCTCGGGTTGAGCGATCTGATGGCAAGGTAAGTGGTAATTTATACGAATCCCTATCAGGGATTGAAACCCACGTGGAGCGATGGGGTGAGAAGGTGCAAGTGGTAATTTATACGAATCCCTATCAGGGATTGAAACCAATGATACCAACTCCAAAAGGACCGAGTTTATCCAAGTGGTAATTTATACGAATCCCTATCAGGGATTGAAACAAAATGTTGGTATGTGTTGTGGAAGTAAATATGAAGTGGTAATTTATACGAATCCCTATCAGGGATTGAAACATTTCCTGAGTAAAGTAAAAGTCTAAATTTAAAAGCGTGGTAATTTATACGAATCCCTATCAGGGATTGAAACTTATTTTTACCAGGAAGACCGTAAACAAGGGAAAGTGGTAATTTATACGAATCCCTATCAGGGATTGAAACCTTTGAGTGAGTTTAGTGCGTTTTGGAGGGCACTATAGTGGTAATTTATACGAATCCCTATCAGGGATTGAAACTTCAAAAAGCTGAGGCTGAAGCGAAGTTACTGGGTGGAAGGTGGTAATTTATACGAGAATTATTAGGGATATCTCAAAGTGTGCGATGGCTTTAAATCTAAGGGGCTTTGCTGCGAACATCTTACAAACGAAGTGATACTAAATCCGCGTTTTGCACCCCCTTGATAATCTAGTCCGCGTAGGCGGTGAGTCCAGGGAAAGCAGGCGGGTTTCCCGCGCCCTGGGAACTGGTGAGTCTAGCGCTGCAGGCGGGTTTCCCACGCCCTGGCGACTGGCGAACCCGGAGGGCGAACCCGAAGGGACTTTGTTTGTATAGCCTCGATTTCCAATCGTTAGGTTGGAGAAACGGATTTGGTATGAGTTCATTGACCAAAAAGCGAGACGCAAGCTCACGACATAAAAAACGACTGGGTCTAGTTCCTGCTTTATGCAACACCTAGCTAACATGCAAAGGTTAACCAGCTAATGCACAAACACAGTTACCAGACCCAGTATAAAGTTTTAGGTGTTCAGAGAAAAATCTTAGCGTCTGCCACGGTTAGGCACTAGGCTGAGATAATCGAGGTCAAAAGCAGAAATGCGTTGAGCGTAGTTACCTTTGGTATTGATAGACTCTGCCAAATCGCGGTACTTACGTGGATCGCCTTCTGCGAGTTGCCTTTCTTGGAACTTGCGGCTGTAGAATTTGTCCAAAGTAAAGCGCCAATCGGTAGTAACTGTACCTGCTTTTTCTTGGAAGTCTTCACCGTAGCGAGGAGTTACCAAGTTAAAGGGACGTCCTTCCATACGCTTGCGCTGGTAAGGAACGGTATTTTCACCAAAATTGTCAGTGTACTCTTGACTATCTACAAGCGCATCAATAAAACCTTTAAAGCCCAAGGTAGCGATTTTAATTGACCAAGCAATTTCCTCGTCTTTATTGTAAGACTCGCGACCTAACAAGCGCTTGAGGCAGATGTTTACCAAACGGTAGTTATTATTGACAGAGACTACCAAACGGTAAAAAGCTTCAGATTGAGCTAAACCGCGAATGAAGTCACGTACAGTAATTGAACTATTTTTCAGTTGAGACTCGAGATTTTGCTGGCGATTAAAGCTAAGAATCTCATGCTCGCTGAAAACTTGGCGATATCCTGCCCAAATGATGTTTTGAATGTCAGTGTAACTGCTAACATCTTCTAAACGATAGATATATGGTGTATCTTCGTTTTGATCGGCTTTACCAAAGCTCTTAACGCGTTGATTTTGACTGCTTGGTTTGTATTGAAGTAATGGCAATGCCATGCTCTGTTTTTCCTCGTAAACTAACTATGCTAAACAAAGAACTGGCTTTATAGAAGAGGCTGAATATCCTCATCTTTTATTGTCTCGCATTTGGTTGTGAAATAACCAGAGACCAGTAACTACTAACTACTAACCCTTTAGCGAATTGGGAAACTTGCAGTGGGGCTAATAGAAACAGGAATTCCCTGGGGCGTTGTTTGCCTGGTGGTATCGGGAATTTTGATGTTTGTTGTGTTTACGGGTGTGAATTTAACTGGAGTGACTTTGATAGAACTTGCCATTTCTAGGAAGTTCTTTATATCTCCCCACTTGTAGCGCTCGTCTTCCTGTTTGTCTCGCCAGTAATTACCGTAGCGAGGAGTGACTAAATTAAAGGGTCTGTCTTTAAAACGACGGCGTTGGTAAGGAACTGTATTTTCACCAAAGTTAGTTATGTACTCTTCGCTGTCCAACAAAGCATCAACAAAGCCACCCAACCCTAAAGTAGCAATTTTAATTGACCAAGCAATTTCTTCATCTTTGTTGTAGGGCGCACGTCCTAACAGCCGTTTCAAAGTCACTTCTACAATACGGTAATTAGAATTGGTCTCAACTACCAGACGGCGGTAAGCTTCTGATTTTGCTAACCCTCTAATAAAGTCCCGTACAGTGATAGCGCGGTTCTTCAGCTGAGATTCTAAGTTGCTCTGGCGGTAGAAATTCAAAATTTCGTGTTCGCTGATAATTTGTCGGTAAGCCGCCCAAATCAGTTCTTGAATTTCACCATCAGAAGGAGAATCTTCCAAGCGGTAAATTCTGGGAGTATCTTCGTTAGGCACTTCGTAACCAGCAACTCTCTGGTTTTGCGAACTGGGTTTATATTGCAGTAAAGGGATTGTCATAATGTTAATTGCGAGATTGTTAATTGCTAATTGACTCCATTAGCCATTAGCCATTAGCCATTAGCCATTAGCCATTAGCTAAGTTGTTTTATTTCCAGGAATGTAACTGTAAGGTAAATTCACTTTCGTGGGTTTTACAGTTGGTTGGGCTGCTGTTTGGCTGTATGCTTCAGGCAACTCTACATCAGCAATGTAATTTCTGGCTCTGTCTTGCGATCGCTGGTAGTTTAAGCCACCAGGAGCAATACTTGCAGCCATTGTTAGGAAATTATAAGGAATCGATCCGCGCACGCCTCTTTGTACGGATTGTCCGCTGACTGTTGCTTGGTAGTAACTCGTACCTCCCAAGGTTATTGACAGCTGCTGGTTGCGCCAGTAGTCAGCGTAGCGAGGATTGACTAAGTTGAAGGGTCTGTCTTTGAAGCGACGGCGTTGGTAAGGAACTATATCATCGCCAAAGTTTTGGAGGTATTCGTCGCTGTCTACCAGAGCATCAATGAAGCCATTTAAGCCTTTTGTGGCAATGACAATCGACCATGCAATTTGCTCGTCTTTGCCATAGGTAGAACGCCCTAAAAAGCGCTTAAAGCTGATGTCTACCAGGCGATAATTGGAATTGGTATCTCCCACAAGTGACCGATAAACTTCAGACTTACCCAATCCCCGGATAAAATCTCGGACGTTAATAGCCCGATTTCGCAATTGGGATTCTAAAAAGGGTTGGCGGTAGCTCTCTAAAATGAGGTGTTCGCTAAAAATTTGTCGGTATCCTGCCCAGATGATGGCATCAATATCAGCGTCTGAGATAGCGTCTGTTGAGCGGTAAATGAGTGGAGTGTCTTCGTTAGGGACTTCATAGCCCTCAACACGCTGGTTTTGCGTCTTTGGTATGGATTCAAGTAATGGTATTGACATCTTTACTTTTACCTTTTTTTATGGTAAAGAGGATTGGAAACTAGAGACTCTTAACTTGTTGCTGGGCTACCTGTACGCGAGCACGGATTGCTTTTTCGCCATCGCTGGCTAACATTTCCTCAAATCTAGCCTCAATCGAACTTTGGAGTTCTGGTATTTTGGCAAGTGCTTGCAAACCAACAATGGCAGCATAGCGAATTGACCAGTCAGAGTCTTGCGTTAGGGAAATCAGGGCTTCCATGGCTCTGATTTGTGAAGTTGTGCGATTGCCCTTGGCGCAAGCCGTACCCGGCTTATCGCTTTCGGCCAACTTGTGCCATTGCAAAAAGCCCAACCCCTTGGCAGCTGCACGACGAACAGTGGGTGCAAAGTCTGTAGCAGATGCTGTTAACAACACTTCTAAGGCGCGGGGGTCACCTATCGCAGCTAAAGTGCGAATTGAGTAAGCCCGTGCGCCGTAGTTATAATCATCTATGTTTTCCAGCAACTGTGGCACTGCAACCTCTCCTAATTCTGTCAATCCGGCAACTGCCACCACTGCTGCTCCTGGGTTGTTATATCCAAAGGAGGCAATTAATGTGGGAATTGCTACCGGATCTTTTGCTGCTGCCAATTTTTGCACAGCCGCCACCATTCGCCCTGGGGAGTCTGCTTCGGTAACGGCGCGAATTAATTCTTGGATGTCAGTCATTGATTAAGAGTTAGTTGTTAGTCGTTGGCAGTGAGTAGGAAATTATTGTTTAATAACAATTTCCTACTAACAACTAACCACTAAAAAATTACTACAACAATGAATCCATCAAGTTTAGGATTCGAATAGCATCATCAGTGAGAGACGATGCTTGGGACTCCTCATTGAGTTGACTTTCCAATAAGCCTTTGAGGGCTATTAGTTTGAAGCTATTCTCTACTGTGGCATTAGCAATTGCATCTGCGGCTGCTACATACCCTATTGCTCCTAAATCTCCTAAAGCTACACGGCGCAATTGCAGGTTGCTGTTATCTAGCACTTTTACCAAACGTTCCCCATATTGAGGATCTTTTGAGAGCTGGTACATTGCCCTGTTTGCAGCACACTGTACTCTTGGAACTGGATGCTCGATAAAGGGTTGAATTAAGGGAATAGCCTCAGTAGCACCAATTGCTCCTAAGGCTTCAAGCACCGCTTCATATGGCTGAGTTAGGTGGGGGCGTCCCGGTACCTGGATGGCAGCTGCAACACCCCCTTCTAACAATTGCATAAGCGGAGTGGCGGCGCTAGGGTCGCGGAGCATTTCCAGAGACTGGGCTGCTGCTTCCCTTACGTAAAAATCGGAGCATTCCAAGCACTTAATAAGCGCTGGTACTGCTCTCATGTTGCCTATTTTGCCCAGTGCCCTTGCGGCATTGCGTCGCAGAGGGTAACCTCCAAGTTCTGTTCTATCAGCTTCATCCTCTAACGCTTCAATCAGAGCATCTACAGCTTCTGTTGACCTGACTCGAAACCTACCGAGCCACCAAGCTGCGTAGTAGCGGAGACTTAAATCCGACGATCGCAGGTTGGCTGTTGCTTGCTCTGGTGTTAGTGGTTGAGTGCTTTCTACTAAATACTCTTCTGCACTGGGTTCTATCATTGATAGACTTTAGTTAGCGTCTTCAGCAGTTAAAGGCTCAATTTTTACAATCTTAGCACCCATGCGGGTAATACGCTGCATTTCTTCGTTCATGCGGCTGTAGGGTACTGTAATATACACGCTACCACTGCGGCGGATATCATAGCTGTTTTTGTCGTTCTCTGAGTTTTGACGCAAACCTACGACTTCGTAACGGAACATCCGGCTACCTGCACTAGAAAGACCGCCTGTTCCAACTGTGGTTTGTCCGAACATCTTTATTTCTCCTGTAGTATTGCTTGTTAACCAGTCAGAGGTAGGGAGTAGGGAGTTGTCAAGATATCACTGCTACTCCTCATTCCCCATTCCACCATTAAGCAGGGTTAATGCTGACAATTTTGCCGCCTTGGCGCTGAAGTTGTTGTAACTTCTCAGAAAGTCTTTCGTATGGCACAAATATGGCGGTGCTGCTGCGGCGTACTTTGGGATAGCCCGGACTTAATAGCCCTGCTACTTCTACTCGGTAAACGCGATCGCCTTGTCCTACCGCGTTCCCCAAATTCTTCCGGGGTGCAACATCGTTTGATGCACGATAGCCCCAGTTTTCGTTGCTTCCAGAAGGACCGACGATGGAGGATGCACTGTTTGTTGCCAGTTCGCGAGCGAGACGAGAAGTTTTCCCTTCTACTTGTGCGCGATCGCTGTTGGCGTAACCACGATATAACCGGAACATCCGGTTAAATCCCACTGTTTTTTGTCCTGTTTGAGTTGCAAAACCGCGATAGTATGGTACTATATTGTCGCCAAAATTAGTTTGATACTCTACAGAATCGATATAAGAATCTATTTCGGCATCATACCCTTGGTTTTGATATAAGTCTAAGTGGTAAACCACTTCCGACTCATCGTAGGGAGCGCGACCCAACAGGTGTTTGTAGTTGAGTTCGATTAATCGAGTTTGGAAACTGTTGTAGAAAAACTTCTTCTTGTAAAGTTCTGATTTGGCAACGCTACGCACGAACTCCCGGACTGTTAGATTCCCATCTCGCAGGAGTGATTCGGCGCTCTTGAGACGTTCTGATGCCATCAAATAATCATTACCCAAAACCTGCCGATATACGGCACGAATCACCGCTTCGACATTATCTTTGCTGGCGTTGGGGCGGAGTTCAATTCGAGGTGAATCACTAAAAGCTTCAGTCCCCAGCCTGGATGCTGCTGCTGTAATCGCCATTTTTCTTTCCCCCTATTTCTTTAGCACTTGAGCTACCTACAGAGTGCTTTGATAAGTATTTTTTATCTTTCCCAAAGTAAAACAATGCCCGGAGCGCGATCCAACTGCTAGGTGAACTCATCCAGCACTTGCATCCCTCTCCGGGCAAAACGCGATCTAGCTTAGAGCGTTGATGGCGTAATCAATGTAGGTGTTAGCTTCGTTAGCAGCTTGACCGGAGAGACCGTGGTTGGATTTGATGTATTTCAGAGCTTCTACATACCAGCTTCCAGATAATTCAAAGGAGCGGTTGATTTCATCCAAACCAGCAATCAAGTACTCATCCAATGGACCGGTACCACCAGCAACCAAGGAGTAGGTAACAATCCGGAGGTAGTGACCTACGTCACGAGCACACTTGGACTTACCACGAGAATCAGCAGCGTACTGAGGTCCTTGATACTGGGTTGTGTAAGGGAACTTCTGATAAACTGCTTGAGTTGCACCGTCGATTAGACGCTGAGCGTTGGCTGTCAAAGCACGAGCAGCTTCCAAGCTTGCTGCTGCACGCTCGAAACGACCGTTAACAGCTTGCAATTCGGTGTTGCTCAGAAAACGTCCTTGGGTATCAGCAGCTGCAATTGCTTCGGTAATTGGGGTTTTCATGGTGTACAATCTCCTTGGTGTTACATTTCTTTATGCCTAGATACCTGTTATTAGGTTCTGGGCTTTTCTTGTGCTATTAGGCAACTGCAGAAGCAGCGCGATCGAAGTAGCTAGCTACTTCAGAGATCAATGCACTGCAATCACCAGGGGTGATACCTGCGGGGTCGTTAGCAATCTTGGTTGCAGCATCTTTCATTTTTTGAACGCCAACTGCTACGGAAGAACCAGGGGTACCCAATGCTTGGTAGGTTTCGCGCAAGCCGTTCAAGCAGCGGTCATCTAATACGCTAGCGTCACCTGCTAAAATTGCGTAGGTAACATAGCGCAAAATGATTTCCATGTCGCGCAAACAAGCAGCCATACGACGGTTGGTGTAAGCGTTACCACCAGGAGCAATCAATTGGGGCTGCTCTTCAAACAAAGCGCGAGCAGCGTTGGTAACGATGGTGGAAGCATTGCTGGTGATGCGGTTTACTACATCCAAGCGCTTGTTTCCATCCTTAACCAGGTTGTTCAGAGCATCTAGTTGCTCGGTGCTCAAAAATTCACCTCTGGAGTCGGCTTGAGAAACCACCTTAGCAAATGCGTCTAACATGGACTTTTTCTCCTAATTGCTTAGTTGAGTGCTGTCTTGATTAAAACTGAGATTGTTTTATGAATTTTGGAATGGCAAACAACAGATACCGAACTAAACTGTCTCTCATCGTTTACGTTTCCTACTCTCCAGCCTGCCTGAGCAAGAACGAGAGATTATGAGAAACTGGGGTGATTTTATGAGAAACTGGCAAACCTTGTGAACTGATTGCCTCATTTAACTTTCGTCTGTTCTTTAACCCCTCCAGATTATGTTTATACAACGCTATTGGGGCATTATCTGTTACAAATTATGAATAAATGAGATCGAGCAATAAGAAAAGCCTCAAATCCTTTACATATAAGAAGCTCAGCCTGAGAAAAGAAGATTTTTTAGTAACAAAACTTAATAATCTTTTTTTTCAAACCATGCTTTTAATTTATTAATTTTTTTTTAATTATCGATACAACCGAGTTGAGACAACATATTGCAGTTTTTTACAGTATCCATTTACTCAAACCTGAATGTAAATATTTCTTAACAAAACGTGTCTAAATATTTCTGCGACTTTAGAAAATTCTTCTTCATGAGAGAAGTCAGAGCAAAAGGCACAGACAAAAAGACAGATTCAAAACTTTTCATGTCATAGGGTTGATTTTTGTATCGAATTTTGATAACGAAGTTTACAAATGTCAAAACCACTTCCCAAGGGTTTTGGAAGTGGTACAAAAATACTGATTTGTCTGAGCATTGTCCCCGAAATTTTTGGGATGGGCAGTCAGTCTATGAGTGTTAACCCCCTAGAGCCATAGTGACTCGCGATCGCACAACAGTATCGGTCTCGCGATCGATAGCCATCTGTAAAGCACGGTATGCTTCTGGCGTTGCAATTTCTTGTAAAGAGACTGCGGCTGCATAGCGCAATCCCCAATCATCAGGAGCAAGCAAAGCCCAAGTCAATTTTTCCATAGCGTACTGAACCACAATAGGGTTATCGGTGGTACGACATATCCTTCCCAACCCTCGTGCTGCAATACGACGGACATTGCCCTGGCAATGGTTGGCAACTGAACTACCCACAACTTCCCCTAGCAACTCCGTTGCTCTAGGATCGCCAATTTGAGCCAAAGCTTGAATGATGTATGCTTGTAAACCTTGATCCGTAGAACTACGATAAGCAGAAATCAGTGATTCTACGGTTGCAGGTCCAAGCTTCACTAAAGACTCAACAACTGTCAAGCAGACAGCAGGTTGATTTTGATCCAAGGCTTGGATTAATGCAGAGATATTTGTCATGAGAAGGCACAGAGAAGAAGGTAGCAACTCGAAAAGTTTAAAGCTGAATTAATAAATCATCAATTGCTTTAAACAGTAAGTTAGATATTTCGCGATCGCATATTTCACTACTATCTAAAACCGATTCTAAAATCCGTTTTAAATTCAGCAACTTAAGACTGTTTGGAATTCGAGCTGCCAAAATTGCTTCGATAGCTTGTCGGTGACCAACCGCCCCCAAGTCAAATACAGCAGCCCAACGCAAATACATATTCTCATGATTGAGATTTTGAAGAATACGTTCAATATACTGGGGTTGCTGAGTTAAAAGGTACAAGTAGCGAGCTGCTGCACACTGTACTCGTTCGGAAGGATGGTTGAGAAAAGACTCTATCTGAGGACGAACTGACCAGACTTCTAACGTAGCTAACGCTTCAATAAGAGCTTCGTATGGTTGCTCTTTATTTGATTGCACAAGCTTGACTAAAGGCTCTTCAGCTCTCTTATCTCCAATCGCTCCTAAGGCTTGGATTGCTGCTTCTCGCAAGCGCAGATCTTCCTTACACTCCAGTGCTGCTATTAAAGAAGTAACAGCTTGTGGATTTTTAAGTTGACCTAAAGCCCGTGCTGCTTGACGGCGTAGAGGATAACCACCGTTTGGAACTCGATAACGTTCATCAAATAGAGCTTCACATAAGGCTGTACAACTTCCTTGTATCTGATACTTTCCCAACCACCAAGCCGCATAATAGCGAATTTGATTATCTTCACTCTTTAGGGCTGCGATCGCAGTTTCTTCTGAAAGAATTGGTTCTGTTTGATGAGTAGTAGTCATAATAATTCGTAATTCGTAATTCGTAATTCGTAATTTAAATGAATAATTACAAATTACGAATTGTGAATTATGTTTTTAAGATTGAGTAACGCTGACTATCTTACCACCACGCTTGTGAATTTCTTGATAGATAGCTGATAGTCGTTCATAGGGAACAGTGTAGATCTGTCTGCTACGGCGTACTGCTACATTGGTATTCTGTCCACCCAGAATTGCTTCGATCGTGAACATGCGATTATCACCTCGGACAGGAGAACTGATGAGGGATGGCGCAGTTGTAAAGCTACCACCAGCGGGTGATGTTGATGGCATAATCATGTTTGCCAAGTTCATCGAGATTTTCGATCGCAAACGGGAATTTTTACCACCATATTGCGCGTTATCGCTGTTAGCACTACCGCGATAAAGTGCGAATATGCGGTTATATCCAACTGTCTTCATTCCCGGAATTGATTTGAATCCACGATAATAGGGAACAACAGAATGCCCAAAAGCATTCTCATATTCTGGGCTGTAGATGTAAGACTCTATATCAGCATCGTAACCACGAGACGCATAGAGGTCTACATGATAAGCAATTTCTGACTGGTCGTAAGGAGCGCGTCCAAGCAAATGTTTGTAGTTTAATTCAATGAAACGCCCTTGGGAGTTTTGGTAAAAAAAGCATTCTTTGTAGAATTCAGATTTAGCTAAAATCTCAACAAATTGTTGGACGCTAATTTTACCATTCCGCAACAAAGATTCAGCGCTGTTGAATTTTGCACTAGCATAGACTCCTTGGCGTCCAAAGATTTGCTCGTAAGCAGCCCGGAACACTAGTTGCAAATCATCTTCAGTCCAATTCTGGCGCAGTTCAACTTTTTTGCCTACCCAATCGTTAACTCCTAGCCGTTCTATAACTGAACTGGTCATTTTTCTCAAACTCCCCTAAATTTTGAATTGCTAATAGCTAATTGCTAATGGCTAATTGCTAATAGCTAATTGCTAATGGTCATTATTAACAGCTATAGGATTTCTAAATTATTTATGAAAAACTTTAAGATGGTGCTGGTCAGTAGCCACCCTACTTGTAGTTCACAAATCCAACAGAATTGCTATAGCCATGAACCATTAGCCATGAACCATTAGCCATTAGCCATCAGCCATTAGCCATTAGCCACTAGCCACTAGCCATTAGCTCAACGCATTAATCGCATAGTTGATGTATGTATTAGCTTCACCAGCAACATCACCACTGAGACCGTGATTGTCGCGAACAAATTCCAGTGCTGCTACATACCAGCTTGGGGACAAACCAAGAGCGCTATTGAGTTCGTTTAACCCTGCAACAACGTATTCATCTAAAGGACCAGTACCGCCTACTACGCAGCAGTAGCTAATGGTGCGGAGGTAGTGATCGATATCCCTTACACACTTGCTTTTGCCTTCAGGGGTAGAAGCATATTGAGGTCCCTGCATTTGAGTGGTGTAAGGAAACTTTTGATATACATGATTAGCTGCTGCTTCTGCCCATTTCTTACCATTTTGAGAAAATGCTTTGGCTGCGTCTAAACCTGCACGAGCACGGTTGAAACGACCAAAAACCGCTTGCATTTCGGTATTGCTTAGATAAGTACCGCGAACATCAGCAGTTGCGATCGCTTCAGTGAGTGGGGTTTTCATGATCTTCCTAATCTCCAAATGTTAACAGA
The DNA here is from genome assembly GCF_000760695.4 of Tolypothrix bouteillei VB521301. Lineage (GTDB taxonomy): Bacteria > Cyanobacteriota > Cyanobacteriia > Cyanobacteriales > Nostocaceae > Scytonema > Scytonema bouteillei_A. The sequence goes on from NZ_JHEG04000002.1 coordinate 293,920, forward strand.
TGTAATGGCTCAGAATTGAGAAATTTTTTGAGATAATTTCTCTAATTTTTCCGGTTTTCTCAAGCAACTTTGTTTTGACAAATGATATTAAACAACAGCAGCAGCAGCGCGATCGAAATAGCTAGCAACTTCTGACATAAGTTGGCTGCAATCACCTCGGGTAATGCCATTGGTATCGTTAGCAATTTTGATAGCAGCATCTTTCATTTTTTGAATTCCAGAAGCTACAGCATCGCCAGGAGTACCTAATGCTTGGTAGGTTTCACGCAAACCATTTAAGCAGCGATCGTCCATAACGCTAGCATCACCTGCTAGTACAGAGTATGTGACATAACGCAGAATAAATCCTAAATCGCGGATGCAAGCTGCTTGATTGCGGTTGTGGAAACAAGCACCGCCAGCATTGAAAACTTCAGAGCGTTCAGCGACTAAAGCGCGATATGAATTTGCCACAATGGAGGAAGCATTACTGGTGAGACGATTAACCACATCTAAACGCTTGTTGCTATCAGCAACTAATGCTGATAATCCATTAATTTCGTTGTCGCTTAAGTAAGAACCTTTTTTATCAGCTTGTTCAACAACTTTAGAAAAAGCATCTAGCATTGTTCTCTTCTCCTAGATTTTATTGCAGCTTATCCAATGTTTGGAATGAGCCAAAGTTTGAGTAAAAAGCAATTATTTCATCAAACACAAAATATAAAATATTTTTCACAAACTTACCGCACAACTACCAAAAATTATGGTTGCGTTGTGCAATTCATTTGTTTATTGAAGTCTCAATTTTTTGCTCGATTTCTTAATTGCTTTTTAGATTTTATATAGTCCTTGCATAAATTTATTATTAAAACTTGTAAATTTGTGTAAAACCTTACAGTATTTTGCAAAACTCCTGATGTATCGAGCTTTGAGTGCGATCCACATAAAGAGAAATTTACAATTCAACATATTCCTTTGCCTATCTTTATCTAATTAGATCGCTATCTAATATGGCCTCAAAAGTAATATTACCTAGAGCTACATTGAGAATGATAGTAGCTTTAATAAAAGATTTTTTCGTAAAGTTACATGAAGTTAAGTAAAGATGATTTTGTAAGATTTCTCATTTTTGTGTCTGTCGGCGGATGGCAAACCTAATATAAAATTATGTGAATTTAAATTGACAATATAAATAATTAGTATTTTCTAGATAGCCAGTCACTGTTTACTAGTGGTCTATCGCAAAAGTTTTGACTGGTGAACGTTTTTATCTCGATCCGGTGGTTCTACCTGGGAACACAGTCGGCGAGGCTCTGCCTCGCGCTCCACTGGAGGCGGAGCCTCCAGTAAGGCATTCCCAGGCGGAGCCTGGGAACGAGGTAACAGCCTATCAAAATTAATGCGATGGACCACCAGTCACTGTTTAGCGATCGCTGTTCTTCGTTGTAAAACCTCTAATAAAGTCGTAAATATCTGAGGAAGAGGTGCAGTCACTTCAATCCATTCCCCAGATACCGGATGTTGCAACTTCAGTTTCCAAGCATGGAGCGCTTGACCGGGTAAGTTAACCCCCACAGAACGACCGGAACTATAAACGGGATCGCCAACGATGGGGTGACCTATCTGAGCGCTGTGAACCCGAATTTGATGGGTGCGTCCAGTTTCTAACTGAAAGTGCATTAAGGTGTAGTTACCCAAACGTTCTCTCACTTTCCAGTGTGTCACCGCCACTCTTCCACCTTTTTCAACAGGAACAACTGCCATTTTTTTGCGCTCCACTGGGTGGCGACCAATAGGTAAATTGATAGTACCGCTTTCTGTTTTGGGCGCACCGTAAACAATCCCTAAATATTCTCGTCCTGCAGTTTTTGCTTTTAGTTGAGCTTGCAATGCGTGATGGGCTTGTTCTGTTTTAGCAATAACAATAGCTCCAGTTGTATCCTTGTCCAATCGATGAACAATTCCGGGTCTTTGAACTCCTCCAATTCCCGGTAAGTTGGGACAGTGAGCCAAGATAGCGTTTACAAGAGTACCATCTTGATGACCTGGTGCCGGATGAACAACTAGACCTGCGGGTTTATTAATAATCAGTAAAGAGGTATCCTCGTAAAGAATATCCAAGGGTATCTCTTCTGGTTTAAGTTCCAGGGGTTCTGCTTCTGGTATATTGACGGTAATGTTATCCCCTACTTTTACAGATATCTTCTTAGATATGCAGGGTTTGCCATTCAGCTGAACGTTACCTTGCTCAATTAACTGTTGAATTCTGGAACGAGATAGATCTGGTAGTACTTGCGAGAGATAACGATCTAAACGCGCATCCTTTGAAGCAATAGGTAGAATGCTTTCTTCTGAAACTTGTATATTGATTTCTCTCACTTGATTTTGATAGCGAACCTTTTTTAAGTGTAGCCAAAATTTCAGCTGTCATTCCTACTTAGTCGGATACAACTCCTCAGCCTGATGTTGATACCAGAAGTTGACACCACAACGAGAGAATAATTACGAACTACAAATTGGCGCAAAGGAACTTGACTTCTGTTGTCAAAGAAATCCCCACCACACGCTTGATACAGTCAGCATTTTCCATGCTAAGTATGCTGCAAAAACTAAATAGAGTTCCTATATTAGTTTTTTAAAGATTCTGTAAAGCTTCGAGCCAATCATTTTTATTTAGAATTTTTTAATAAGATGTAGCATATAATACTAAACAACGCTTGTAAAAATATATACATATTTTTTAAGATACCGAACTCTCACTATCTGATGCCTTATGATGGAGATGAAAGTCGAAAACGATGTCACGATCGCCGATATAAGTTTACAAAAAGTCTGCATACGTGGAGATTCATTTCCATAGATGTCTAATATGAAGTCAGTTCTATGAAGGCAAAACAGACCTGACGTTGATATGGGTTCATTTCTGTAGTCTGTTTAAGAGAATTCTTATTTTACGTATAAAATAAAACAAATAAATAATATTAGTTCAAATGAATTGTATAAATTGTTTCTCTTATGCCAATTCATTATAAGTTTTTTGCATATATTTATACATCTTGAGATGGATGACAAAATTTCTGCAAAAATAAAATTAGAAATTTTTAACCCAACTCCCCCATTGACTAAAGTAATTGCGATCGCATCTCCTTTTTGTTGAAATAAATTATACACACTGCTCGCTGGATTGCTCTTAAAACAAGATCTTTAACCTGAAAAATAGTAACATTATCAATTTGTGATTCAGTATTTCTACTGCAAAAAAATAAGAGACGATTTTCCGATACTTGGAATATAAAGTTTTAACAATTTCTCTCTTCATAGAGAATTAAGTATATGCACGGAAAAAAATACCTTATAGTATACATCCTTACAAGACATTTATGTTAGAAAAGCGATCGCTTTTTATAGTTTCTTGATTCACTTATATCAGTCTTTACACATCCTTTAACTTTTTTTTGAAAATTATAGTAACCTAAATGATAGAGAGCAAGTTACTTACTTTCTCACACTAGGTTAGAAAGTAAGCTCTTTATCATCTACCAGTTAAATAAAAACTCTTATATTTCAGGTATGCATTGCACTTCTTAAATTTTGTTAAAAGTTCTAGAATTGGCATGATATGCCCCAGGGTGACTGCCCATCATAAAACAACGTTAGAGTGTGTTCCCTAATCCGCGTGGAGAATTAACTCTCTTCTTCACAAAACCGAGCGTGCTTTCTACCGCAGATTGTTGTTGTATGAGTTGACATCCAGTCACTCTTGGAGGAATTTGGTCGTGAATTATACTCGAGTTAGTATTCTACATTTGCTAGAGACAGGGCTATCGAGCGGACAACTGTTACACAGTGATAGCAACCCATCTCAAAATGTACCTATCTGCTTAAGACGCATACAAAGACAAGAAGGTCTGGGTATGCGCTTACGTCAAATAAGAACCTTTTTTGAGAAAAGCTGTCTACTATATCAATATTTTGCAGTCAGCCAAAGTTTGCAAATCGGTGCCATAACGAGGCTAGCGGCTAAAGCCGTATTGCCGAAATCTACCTCAAAGAGATGCTTGGATTCTATGTGCAAGCTGTCGGTAATTCCATCCTTGCCCTTCTCAAGGAGAGTATAGCCGAAAAAACAATAAATTTACAGGGTTACAAATTAATTGAGTAGGAATCAGACATCTCCAAACAACACTCCCTAACAAGGAGTACCGCCAGTTTTGTGAACTCGCTGTAATTTAGCATTTCTCCTAACTACAACTTCGATTTTAGAAGAACAAGCTTAGTGAGGATAGCGCATAGCAAGTTTATGTCAACATTAGGGCAATTTGCTATCTAGATGTTGCAATTATCCTGGCTAGATATTGTCCAACCCAAAATTGGTTGCAAATCCTAATTTCAACTTAGAGCCATGAATATGACTACACTTCCCATTGGTAGATACAGGTTTTTCCAGAAAATCCAGCCGCTATTTCTACTAGGTAAAATGGCGAGTAACCCCAATACTGGCTGTTGGCAAGTTTATAGTCCATCGGCTTCCTGGCTAATTTATATGGAGAAAGGCAAACTCGTCTATCTGTCCTATAGCGAGCAAATGTTTGATATTCTTCATAGAAATTTGCAACAGCTAAGCGAGCAAGTCCCCAATCTTAAGAGTGCGATCGAGCAACACTTCCAATCATTATTGGAACTCCATAACGATCGATCTATAGAAAGCCAAGAATATAGAATTATTTGCTGGTTGGTTAATCAAAATTACATAACTTCTGCGGAAGCAGGAATGTTGATAGAGCAATTAGCACTAGATGTATTAGAACCATTACTGAGTATTGAAGACGGAAGCTACGAATTTCTACCAGAAAGTTGCTTGGAGGATTTACCAAAGTTCTGTCATTTAGATTTACGCGTGATTTTTGAACAATGTCAAGATAGACAACGTCAGAGAAATGCTAAACCTGCAAGTGCTCAACAACAATGTATAGAATTTATTAAAGCCAAGGCACGAAAATACCAAGCTAAAATTGAGCAAAAGTTTGTCAAACAGGAAAGCCAAGAACTTATCAATGACGACCGTCAGTTTTTGATGCCTAGCATTAGCGATCCTCAAACAGAAACTAATAATACACAACAAGAAACTGTTCCACTATCTACAGAACAAAGACTTTATAAAGTTGTTTGTATTGATGATAGCCCGGTAGTTGTCAATGCTGTGAAAAACTTTTTAGATCAACAATTATTTACTGTTACGGGAATTAGCGATCCTCTAAAAGCTTTAATGCAGATTATCCGTATTAAACCGGACATCATTTTACTAGATATTGAAATGCCCAACTTAGATGGCTATGAAATCTGTTCTTTATTAAGAAAACATTCATATTTTCAAAATACACCTGTAATTATGATTACGGGACGAACGGGATTTATCGATAAAGCCAAGGCAAAAATGGTTAAGTCCACCGGATATCTGACAAAACCTTTTTCACAAGTAGATTTACTAAAACTCATCTTTCAAAATATTAAGTGAGATTTGAAAATTAGCCAGGTGTGCGCTAGCCCTTACTGGGGTTACATCTTTGTTGTGATACTCCCTTTCCGCCTAAAGATTACCTATTTAAATGAACCGCACTCGACACAAAGAGCAAGGGAGTAAGAGGAAAAGCAGATCGGTAGTCTTATAGCACCGAAGGGAGGAGTACAAGTCCCCGACTTCTTTAGGGAATCGGGGATCGCAGTTATGCTGGTCTTTTTGTACAAACGTAACCTTATATTACATTTATGTAACAAAAGCTGTATCTTCAAAAATTCCTCAAAAATTCTGAATACATTTAACACAGACTAAATTCAGTTCAATAACGTAGACAGAACTATAAATTCAGTACATTTATCATAATGGGGTTTAAAAATTATGACTACTTGTCCCTGCTGCTCTAACCAACTACTACGCCATATCCGTAAAAATCAAATTTCTTGGTTTTGTCGCAGTTGTTGGCAAGAGATGCCTGAACTTAGTTCCAGAAACCTAGATTCACTCTCTATGGCTAGGTCTACTCAATTCGCTATAAAACAATTAGTGGTTTCCCATTCATTATAACTATTTTTTGTTGGTAATTT